>NZ_KV793232.1:0-197305 GCF_001808405.1 Trueperella sp. HMSC08B05
CGCGACGGCGTAACCGGACGATCCATCACCTGACACTGAGAAGGCACCAGCTCAGCAATCTCCTCCTGCGTCATCGGGCGCGTACGAGACTCAGTGGTCACAACCCGGTCACCGACGACCCACTCGAGCTTGTCAGCATCCCACACGAACTCCGTGGTGGTCACCGTCCGCTCCTGATTGAAGGTGCGATCCTCGATGTTAGGAGTCGTGTCCTTCCACTCGGAATACTCGACCTTCACCTCAGGCTGGGCCGGGCGCTCCAACTCAAACTCCCACGAGGTCTCAGCGTCCGCTGCGAGGACATAGCCATCCGCAGCTACGGCAGTTACCGTCACGGTCTGACCAGGCTTCACCTCAACAGTTCCGGTGACCTCCCGATCGCCGACCTTGTAAACCACACCCTCAACGGTCGGGATCGTGATGACACCAGAGTCCTGATCAAAAGCCGGATCCTCCGGAGTGACCTGCGTCGGCAACGCCGGCATCGAGAACTCCCACGAAGCCGGAGCGCCCTCGGCCAGGACATAACCCTCCTTGGCCACAGCAGTCACCGTGATCGTCTGACCCGGCTCCACGTTCACCGAATCCTGGACAACGTCCTCACCAACCTTGTAATCCACGCCCGTAACGGACGGGATCGTCACAACACCGGTCGCCATATCGAGAACTGGCACCTCCGGAGTCACTTCCTTCGGCTCAGGTGCGGCCTTCTCCTGGACGAGCACCACTGCCGAGCGGGCGGGAATCGTCACCGTACCTGTCTCGGAATCCCACGTCGTACCCTGAAGGACCGGATCATCATCCTGGCCGTCGGTGAGAACGGGCGAGAGCGAGAGCGTCAGGCCCTTCATCTCGTCGATGCCCTGGCTCAACTCCACCGGAGAAGCGTTGATCGCCACGAGCAGGCCGTCCGAGTCCGGATCGACGTCGGCGCCGACCGTGTCGTCCACGCGCATGAGGATGAGGCCCGCCTGCTGATCCTTGCCCGCACCCGGGAAGGTCACCTTCTCCTTGACGAGTTCAGCAGAGCCGAGCGTCAAGAGCGGGTGAGCGTGCCGCAGGCGAAGCAGCTCGAGCGCTTGGGCATGCGCCTTGGCGAGGTCCTGCGGGGAGGCCACGTTCGCAGTATTCTCCAGGAACGGCTTCATGGCATTCCACTGCACGTCGTTGTCCCGAGCCGGAGGAAGACCCACACCGAAGTTGTGCTTCTGGCCGGTCCAGTCGATTGCGTTGAAGTAGTCTCCCGAGTTGTAGGAGTTGCGATCCATCGACTTTGAGCGCAGCAGGTCAGTGCCCGCGTGCCAGAAGGACGGGGACTGGCCGAATGTGACCGTCGCGAGCGAGACGGTATTCATCCGCACGCGCGTATCCATGGTCGAATCGGCCGGTAGCTTCCACATGTTCGTGTCAAAGAGCGTCTCGTTGTCATGCGCGTCGACGTAGTTGACGTTCTCCTCCGGCGAGATGGCGTAACCTGCCTTCTGCCCGTTGTAGTCCAACTGATCGCCGCGCTTCTCCTCGCCCGAGCTGGTGACGAACGTGAAGTCCTTGAGGTTGCCCGCCATGCCAAGACGGATGAGGTCCTGGTTATGCCTCAGGCTTGCCAGCTGATCGTCGCTCGCCGAATTGAGCGCGTTCGGGTCCGTGTATTGGCCGTTGCCAAAGCCCTGGCCTTGCGACTTGTTCGAATCGAACCCGCTTCCACCATGCACGGCGTCGCGCAGCCGGTCGTTGAACGAGCCGATCCCGGTCCCGTCCAGCTGCCCCTGCGTGGCCTGCTCGAAGCGCTTGTTGTTCTGAACGTCGTCGCCGAAGTTCCAGCCCTCGCCGTACATGTAGATGTTCTTGCCGTCAACCCCGTCCTTCTCCGGCGTCAGCTGCGCAAGCCCGGCCTGGATGGCCTCCATGTTCGCCCGCGAGTGATGTCCCATGAGGTCGAAGCGGAACGCGTCAATCTTGTAGTCGCGCGCGAGCGTGACCACCGAGTCAACCATGAGCTGTTCTGCCATCGCGTTCTCGGTGGCGAGGTTCTCACAGCAGGTGGAATTTGCCACCGTGCCGTCCGCGTTCAGGCGGTGGTAGTAACCCGGCACCACCTTGTCGAGCACCGACTTCTCGCCCTGGCCAGACTGGGCCGTGTGGTTGAACACCTGATCGAGGATCACCTGGTAGCCCATCGAGTGAAGGGCGCCGACCATCTCACGGTAGGCCATCGTGCGGTTCGCACCCGACTGGTTCTCCTCCGCCGCGTACGAGCCCTCCGGGGTCATGTAGTGGTAGGGGTCGTAACCCCAGTTGAACCCGTCCTCATCGGCCACAGCCATGACCGCCGCCTGCTGTTCCGACGACGCCGCCCCGGCATCCGGCACTGACGCCACCTTCTGTTCGGCGCGCTTTTCGGGAATCGTGGCGATGTCGAAAGTGGGCAGGATGTGAACCATGTTCATGCCCGCCGCCGCCAGCTCGCGCAGCTGCTTGACACCGGCGGAGTCCTCGAGGGCGAACGCCTCGTAGGTTCCCCGGAGCTTCTCTGGGACGGTCGTGTCCCCGATCGAGAAGTCGCGCACGTGCAACTCGTAGATGCTTCGCGCCGAGTCATTCGTGATGACGGGCGCTTCGCTGGTTTGCCAAAGCGTTGGCATATAGTCCGGATCCGACAGGTCAACGAGCACCGAGTGTGTCGAGTCCACCGTCAGGCCCACCGAATACGGGTCGGTCACCACGTTGTGCTCAACCTGGTTGGTCGAGGGCACAAAGACCTCCACGTTGTAGCGGTAGGCGCGGTTCTTCCAGGCACTTTCGCCCGTGATCGTCCACGTGCCATCCGCCTGATGCTCCATCGGCAACGACGCCGGATCGCCCGTCGCGTCCTCAGAGTCGAAGAGCTGCAGCGCGACCGACTTTGCCGTGGGAGCCCACAGTTTGAGGGTAGGAACGCCGTCGTTGAAGTGCACACCGAGCCCGCCAGCCTCACGCGCCGCGGAGGCGTAGAGAGCGTCGAGTACGCCCGGAATCTGCAACCCTGTGAAGGCGACCGGCGTCCCACTGGCGTCCTTGGCGAGGATCGCAAGGTTGCCTCGCAGGGCCTCCTCAACCGCGGAGCGCTCCATGGCGGCCGTCAGCGTCTCATACCCGCGCAGATGCCCGCGATTCTTCAGCTGCTCCGAGGACAGTCCCGAGCTCGAGTGTGTCATCTTCGCCAGCTTGGTCGCGCCATCTCCGGCCACCGCCCCATTCGCCACGGACAGCGCACCTGTGCCGCCCCACAGTTCGAACGTGAGGTCGGTGCGCCCGCCGGTGAGCGCGCCCGGCCAGGCGAAAGTGGACTCATCCACCCAGTAAGCCGTGCGCTCGCCCTGGCCCGCGACCGGGACGTCACCTTCCGAAATCTCCAAGACGTGGTCCGAGATGCGGTAAGTGAAGGTGATGAGCTTGTTCGCGCCGACGGTGAAGTGATAATTATCAGCGCTATTGGGGGTGCCGCCAGGACCGTAGTTCTCTGCCCATCCTCGCCCATGAGCGACCTTCACCTGGTAGTCCCCCTGCGCGATCTTGGACGTGGAGAAGGTATAGGTGCCATCCCCGTTCGGGAACATGAGCGTGGCCAAGCACGCCGGGTTCCAATCCGCGCCGAAATCGCCAGACGGCTGACAGCCGAGCGTGGCATTGAAGTTGCCCGGGAGCGTCACGATCGGATCCGTGGCGGTGTTGAAGAACTTGTGGCTGACGGGGTTGTAGAAGAAGGTGACGTCCGTCTCCTCATCAAGGGTGTAGGCGACGTTCTGCCCCTTAGGCACGCCTCCTGCTCCGTAGTCCACGTCCCACGATCCGCCGATCGCCACCTTGTACTGGTATGAGCCCTTGGGCAGCTTCCACGTGCCCATGTAGAGCCCCGAGGCCTCGTCGAGGGTGAGGCGCGCGTCCACGCACGCAGGGTCCCAGTTTCCGCCGCACCCCATGGCCTGCTGGTGCGTGCCAGGGAGGACGACGTCGTTCGCGCCGATTCCCGCCGGTGCGGGCGCGGCAGAACCCAGGTCGGTACCGACGACCAGAAGGCCGGAGCCGGCCACCTTGCTGCCGTCCGCGTCAACCGAGACCGCGCGCACCTCGACGAGCGTGCCCGCCGGAAGTCCGAGATCGGCAAAGACACGCGGCTGGTCACCCTCGGCCACACCGAGCGGCGCGTATTCTTCGGTCCCCACCGGCCGGTAGGAGAAGGAGGTCTCCGCCCAGCGGTGGTCGGCGATATCCGCGGTCACCGAGGTAAGCCCGTTTTCGGGAGCCCCGGTCGACACCGCGATCGTCTGGCTCTGTCCTGCGTCAGCCACCTGCGTGTTCGCCTTGAACACGACCGCCGACAGCGCCGGCACCGTGAGGTTCACGGTATCCGTGGCAGTGACCGAATCCTGCGTCCCGTACAGCGGCGAGTAGGTTGCACCCGGGGTGAGGGTGGCAAACGTGGCCTCCTTCGCAGAGTCGGAGTTGTTGATGGCCACGAGGTATTCGACTTTCTCCTGGCGATCCACGCGGGCGAAGGCGAAGACGCCCTGGCCGTCGTCGTAGTGGAGAGTGGTCTGCGAGCCGGTGCCCAGCGCCTTGTGCTCGCTGCGCAGGTTAGCGAGCGCGGCGATGTGCGTGCTCATCTCCGTCTCGCCGAAGCGGTCCTGCGAACCCGCGGGCGTGCCGTCGAGCAGCTTGTAGTTCTGGTATTCGCCGGTCTGCGTGGCGAACAGGGATTCGCGAGCGCCCTTGTCCGCGCCGTCGCCCACCAGGCCCTGCTCGTCGCCGTAGTAGAGCACGGGCTGGCCGCGCGTGAGGTACATCAGCGTGTGGGCGAGCTTGGTGCGGCCCATCGGGTCGGAGCTACCACGTAGGAGCCAGCCGATGCGACCCTTGTCGTGGTTGCCCAGGAAGGTGGGCATCGCGGCCGCCGACGAGTGTGGGGTGGTGTAGTAGGAATCAGCCGCGAAAGCCGAGGCGAGCGCCTTGGCCGAGCCGCCACCCGCGTAGCCCTCCGCCCAGGACTGGAAGGCGAAGTCGAGCACCGCATTCATGCGGGTGTCGCGCAGGTAGGGGGCGAGCAGGTGGGTCTGGGCGTCGTAGACCTCGCCGAACATGAAGAAGTCGTCGTTCCCTTGCTTGGCCGCGTAGTCGCGGATGACGTCGGTGAACTCCTGCCAAAACTCGAAGTTGACGTGCTTGACCGTGTCGATGCGGAAACCGTCCACACCGAAGTCCACCCATGCCTTGTAGATGTCGATCATGCCGTCACGCACGGTCTTGTGCTCGGTCATGAGGTCGTCAAGATCGCCGAAGTCCATGTAGGTGGCCGGTTCACCCGCCGGCCACGACGAATCATGCCCGCGGTTATGGTAGAGCGTCGGATCGTTGAGCCACTGTGGGTACTTCGCGCTCTCCATGCCATCCGGGATGAGGGGCTTGTACGGGAACGACGTGGCGGCGTCCATCACCGGGAACGTGTCCGACGTCGCGTAGTCGGCCGGGTCGAACGCCGCGCCGCTCGCGTCCTTGTACGGGGTGTCCTTCTTATAGATATAAGGAGGGTTCTGCCCCTCATGGCCTTCGTAATAGATGACGTCCGCCGTGTGGTTGGCGATGATGTCGAAGTAGACCTTCATCCCCTTCTCATGAGCCGCCGCGATGAGGTCCTTCAGCTCCTGATTCGTGCCGAAGTGGGGGTCGATCTGCGTGAAGTCCGTAACCCAGTAGCCGTGGTAGCCCGCCGACGCATCCGCGCCCGTGCCCTGCACGGGGCGGTTGACGAATGACGGGGTTAGCCAAATCGCGTTCTGGCCCAGACCCTTGATGTAGTCAAGCTTGTCGTGGATGCCCTTGATGTCGCCGCCATGGAAGAAGGCACGGTCGGCCGGGTCGAAACCGGTCTCCATCCGGTCTGTCTTCGTGCAGTCGACCGGTAAAGCGCCGTCGGCACCGGCGTGACCCGTGGCGATACACCGATCATTATCCGGATTGCCGTTGTTGAAGCGGTCGGTCAGCAGGAAGTACATGTTGCGGTCGGCCGCCGGGTCCCTGTAGGGCGCGGCAATCAGCGACGCGTCGGAATCGGCGTACTCCCCCGGCAGGCCCGGGTCGGAGACGAAGACCTTCTTATTGACGTCGTCGAACGAGAAGCGCAGCGTCCGCGCATCGTCCAGGACCAATGGATAGTTGCCGTCCTTATGGCCATCCATCCCGTAGGCGCCGTCCCACGAGTTGTTGATGGTCACCTTGAAGGCGTGCTCCCCCGCCGGGATCGTCAGATCGGCTGTCCAGATCCGATCCCCATCCGGATCCTTCAGTGAGGTGGCGCCACAGGCCTCATCCCAGTTCTTTGGGCAGCCGAGGGCATCTTGGAACGTGCCGGCAACGGTCACGTTCGACGTCGCTGCAACAGCGGGCGTGGCAAAGCCAACAAATACCGGCAGTCCCACCGCCATGGCCAAGAGTAGGCCGAGGGCGCGGATCAGCCGCGAATCCTGTGTGCGTTTCACGGGCAGACTTCCTTGTCTCTTCAACAGTGTGCGTGTTGGAAGACAAGTGTAGAGGGTGGCTCCGACAAAACTACCCGCCGCCTGCAAATTGCAAGCAAGAAACTGCAAGGATATGCACCGCAACGCTGTGACCAGCAAAAACGCCCTCCATGCACGTGCAAGAAGGGCGTTTTTTGTAAGCGTGGACCCTACCGGGCTCGAACCGATGACACACGCGGTGTAAACGCGTTGCTCTACCAACTGAGCTAAGGGTCCGCAGGTTAGTGTAACCGGCAAGCACCCAGTTGGGAAATCTCCCTAGAAGGTACGGCCGTGCGCCACCTGGAACGCGTTCCACCCAGAATCGAGGTGGCGCGTGGTCGTCACCGAAAGTCCGGCCGTGCCCGCGGCGTCATTCACATCCTCCATCGGCACGCTCAGATCGGCCCGCTGATCGGGCACGAGGAGCCAGATGGGCGCGTCGTCGTCGGCAATCCCGCCCGTGCAGTCAACGAAAAGGTCAGTCAGGTCGTCAACATCACCGTCGTCCGCACGCCACCACAGGATCACGCCATCCACGCTCCCGCGGTAGTCCTCATCCTCAAGCTGTTCGCCCGTAACCTGGACGATGCTGGCGCGAAGAGCCATGTCGACGTCGTCGTCGTAGCCGAATTCCTGGATCAGTTGCCCCAACCGGAATCCCAACTCCTTACCGGATAGACCGGACACTGTTACCGCCTTCCCTGAAACAATAGTCACATTCTAAGGTGCCGACGGCGAAAGTACAGCTTTAAACCGTGGCCGCGTCTTACCACGTGGCGCGTGTGAGCAGTCACCCAGTTCTGTCTTCCGTTAACTAGTGGGGTCTTAAGGCCTAAACCGGTACCCTTGAGGTATCGCATGACGCAATCGATCGTACAGAGGAGTAATCGTGAGTCAACAGCCCCTGAGGCCTCTCATTAACGGCTTGCTCAGCCAGGTTCCGGACATCAACCCCGAAGAAACCCAAGAATGGATCGACTCGGTCGATGGACTGATCGATTCCCAGGGTGGGCCGCGCACCCGTTACCTGCTGACCGCGATGGAGAACCACGCCCGCCGCAAGGGCATCTCCCTCCCGCCAAACATTGTGACCCCGTACGTCAACACGATCGGTATCGACGACGAGCCGTACTACCCCGGTGACGAGTCGCTGGAAAAGGAGATCCGCCGTTGGACCCGCTGGAACGCGGCCGTCATGGTGACCCGGCAGCAGGATCCGGACATCGCTGTCGGCGGCCACATTTCCTCCTACGCCGCTCAGGCCACCCTGTACGAGGTGGGCTTCAACCACTTCTTCCGCGGCAAGAACGCCCCGGGCGGTGGCGACCAGGTGCTCTTCCAGGGCCACTCCTCCCCCGGTAACTACGCGCGCGCCTTCCTCGAGGGCCGCCTCACGGAGAAGGACCTCGATTCGTTCCGCCAGCAGGCTTCACGCCGTTCGGGCGGCCGCGGCCTGCCGTCCTACCCGCACCCACGCCAGATGCCGGACTTTTGGGAGTTCCCCACCGTCTCGCTCGGCCTTGGCCCGATCTCCGCGATCTACCAGGCCTGGTACAACCGCTACCTGCACGAGCGCGGGCTGAAGGACACGAGCCAGCAGCACGTGTGGGCGTTCATGGGCGACGGCGAGATGGACGAGGTCGAGTCCCGCGGCGTGCTCCACCTGGCCGCCGGCCAGAACCTTGACAACCTCACGTTCGTCATCAACTGCAACCTTCAGCGCCTCGACGGCCCGGTGCGCGGCAATGGCAAGATCATCCAGGAGCTCGAGGCCCAGTTCAAGGGCGCGGGCTGGAACGTCATCAAGGTGATCTGGGGCCGCGAGTGGGACGAGCTGCTGACCGCGGATAAGGACCGCGCGCTCGTCAACATCATGAACGAGACGCTCGACGGCGACTACCAGACATTCAAGGCCAACGACGGCGCCTACGTGCGCGAGCACTTCTTTGGCCGCGATCCGCGCACCAAGGCGATGGTGGCCGACTGGTCGGATGAGAAGATTTGGGCGCTCAAGCGCGGCGGCCACGACTACCGCAAGGTGTACGCGGCTTACAAGGCTGCCACCGAGCACAAGGGCCAGCCCACGGTCATCCTCGCCCACACGATCAAGGGCTACGCGCTCGGCTCGAACTTCGCCGGTCGTAACTCCACGCATCAGATGAAGAAGCTCAACTCTGATGACCTCAAGCTCCTGCGCGACACGCTCGAGCTGGATATTGCCGACGACCAGCTTGACGATCCGTTCGTGGCGCCGTACTTCAAGCCGTCGCCGAAGAACCCGGCTCTGGAGTACATGCACGAACAACGCCGCAAGCTCGGCGGCTACCTGCCCGAACGCCGCGTGGTGGAGCAGGGCGTGACCCTGCCGGCTGAGAAGCATTGGGGCATCCTCAAGGGTGGTTCGGGCAAGCAGAAGGTGGCCACCACGATGGCCTTCGTCCGCCTGCTCAAGGACCTGCTGCGAGACAAGGACTTCGGCTACCGCTTCGTGCCGATCATCCCCGACGAAGCCCGCACCTTCGGCCTGGACGCTATCTTCCCCTCGGCGAAGATCTTCAACGTCCTCGGCCAGAACTACACCGCGGTCGATTCGGACCTGCTGCTCAACTACAAGGAGTCCCAGCAGGGCCAGATCATGCACACGGGCATCACGGAGGCTGGCTCGAACGCGGCGTTCACCGCGGTGGGCACCTCGTACGCCACCCACGGTCTGCCGATGGTTCCGATCTACATCTTCTACTCGATGTTCGGTTTCCAGCGCACGGGCGACCAGTTCTGGCACGCCGCCGATCAGCTCACGCGCGGCTTCATCGTGGGCGCCACCGCCGGCCGCACCACGCTGACGGGCGAGGGCCTGCAGCACATGGACGGCCACAGCCACGTGATCGCTTCGACGAACCCGGCTGTCATCCAGTACGACCCGGCCTACGCCTACGAGGTCAGCCACATCTTCCGTGATGGCCTAGTGCGCATGTATGGCGACGGCTCGGATGGGCGCGACCAGAACGTCATGTACTACATCACGATCTACAACGAGCCGATCCACCAGCCGGCCGAGCCGGAGAACGTGGACGTTGAGGGCATCGTCAAGGGCATGTACAAGCTTGACGAGGTCGAAGGCGAGGGCCCGAAGGTCCAGCTCTTCGCCTCCGGCGTGGGTGTGCCGTGGGCGCGTGAGGCCCGCCAGATGCTGCGCGACGACTGGGGCGTGGCCGCGTCCGTGTGGTCGATCACGTCGTGGTACGAGCTTCGCCGCGACGGCCTCGCGGTCGACGAGTACAACTACCTGCACCCCACCGAGGAACCTAAGAAGGCCTACGTCACCCGCAAGCTTGAGGGCGAGTACGGTCCGATCATCGCCACCTCGGATTGGGAGAAGCAGGTCCAGGATTCGATCCGCCCGTGGGTCCCGGAGGCCTACTACACACTCGGCGCGAACGGCTTCGGCATCGCCGATACCCGCGCCGCCGCGCGTCGTCACTTCCGCATCGACTCCGCGTCCATGGTGGTACGCGCCCTCCAGGCGTTGGCCGACCGTGGCGAGGTCGACCGTTCCACGGTCCAGGCGGCGATCGACAAGTACCAGCTCCTTGATCCGGAGGCCGGCGACGACGGTCAGCCGGTGGCGAACGAGCCGGCTGTCTAAGCCCTGATTTCCCCGGTGCCTCGCGGTTAATCGCCGCGGGGCACCATTTTTTGTGTGGCACAGTTGGATTTATTAATCCAGCAAAGTTGTCGGACCGTGGTTGTAGTCTGACATGGACGGTACGAGCTAAGGAGAGCTGTGACTCTAATCCACATCAGCTGGGAGTTTCTCAAGCGAAAGAAGGCGGCGTTCTTCTTTATTTTTCTGCTGCAAGTAGTGCAGATCCTCCTCAGCCTCGTCCTGCCCGCCTTGAACGCGCAGATTATTGACGACGGCATTTTGGGCAACGATCAGGCCCTCATTTGGCGCGTGGGCGGGGTGATGCTCGCGATCGCTATCGTGCAGATCATCTCAATGGCCGGAGCGATCTACCTAGGCGCGCGCACCGCCATGGAGCTCGGTCGGGAGCTGCGCGGGCGGGCGTTCCGCCACGTGCAGTCGTATTCCGCCACCGACCAGCACAAGTTTGGCGCGCCCACGCTCATCACCCGCGTGTCGAACGACGTGACACAGGTGCAAAACGTCGTGCTCCTCACCTTCACTGTCATGATCATGTCCCCGCTCATGGGCTTTGGCGGCGTGTTCATGGCGATCCAACAAAATGCCCGGCTTTCCCTTCTGCTCGTGGTCATCGTGCCGCTACTTGGCCTGCTCATTTTCTTCGTTATGCAGGCGCTCGCGCCGCGCTACACGGTCCAGCAGGAACGCATCGACCGGATCAACACCTTGTTGCGTGAGCAGTTGACGGGCGTGCGCGTGATCCGCGCCTTCGTCCGTCAGGATACGATCCGTGCCAAGTTCGACGACGCCAACCACAAGCTTCGCAAGATCTGGCTGGAGATCGGTGTGCTGTGGGCGTTCCTCATGCCGGCGGCGTCAATCATCATCGGCATCTCGTCCGCGGCCGTGGTCTGGTTCGCCGCCCACCTCATTTCGCAGGGCGCCATGCAGGTCGGCGCGCTGACCGCCTATATCTCCTACCTTATGATGATCATGATGTCGGTGATGTTGTCGGGCATGATGGTCATGCTGTTCCCGCGCGGCGAGGTCTCGGCCAAGCGTCTCCAGCAGATCTTCGACGTCGTGCCCGCTATCCAGGCCCCGGCCGATCCCGTGGCGTTGCCCGAGGGCCCGCTCACGTTCGAACTTGACCACGCCGGTCTGCGCTACCCCGGCGCCGAGGAGCCGGTCCTCTCCGACATCTCGATGACCTTCGCCCCCGGCACACAGGTGGCGCTCATCGGCTCCACCGGTTCGGGCAAGTCCTCGATCATCAAGCTCCTCCCCCGGCTCATTGACGCCACTTCGGGCGAGGTCCGTGCCGGCGGCGTGTCTGTTACCGACGTCGACCCGCAGGAGTTGCGCGCCCGCATCGCGCTCGTCCCCCAGCATGCCTTCCTTTTCTCCGGCACAATCGCCACGAATGTGGCCGGTTCGCCCGACGAGCACGCGCCCTACGACGCCGACCGGGTGGTCCTTGCCCTGCGCGCGGCTCAGGCGTGGGACTTTGTGAGCGAGCTGGAGGGCGGGATTGAGTCCAGTGTCGAATCGGGCGGTAAAAACTTCTCCGGCGGCCAGCGCCAGCGCCTGACGATCGCTCGTGCGATCTACCGGTGCCTGCCGGACGCACAGGGCCGCCGGCAGGCTGACCTGCTGATCTTCGACGATTCCTTCTCAGCGCTCGACTACCAGACCGACGCGCGGCTGCGGCGCGGCTTGCGCGCCTTCATTGGTGACGTTGCGGTGTTCATCATTGCCCAGCGCGTGTCGACCATCCGCCAGGCCACCCACATCCACGTGCTCGACCACGGCCACATCGTCGGAGTGGGCACCCACCATGAGCTACTTGATTCCTGCGAAACGTACCAAGAGATCGTCGCGTCGCAGCTGACCGCGGAGGAGGCACGATGAGGGGCGGACCTCACGGGGCGAACCCGTATTCGACCGAGACTCGCGACACGAAGGGAGCGCTGAAGCGCCTGCTCCGCATGCTGCGGACCGAGCGGCTGCGCGTGTTCGGCATCGCCGTCCTCATGTTGTTCGCGGCGGGCGGCAGCGTGCTCGCGCCGAAGTTCTTGGGCGACGCCACGAACGTGGTCGTCGATGGCATCTCCGGAAGCGGCGTGGACTTTTCCAAGCTTGCGCGGGTGTTGCTTTTCGTCGTCGGGCTGTACGCGGTCTCAGGCATCACGAACTTCGCCGCGGGCTACATTATCCGCTACACGGTCCAGGACCTGGGCTACAAGCTCCGCCACGACGCACAGGCCAAGATCGACGCGCTATCCCTGTCATGGCTGGATAAGCAGCAGCGCGGCGACCTCCTCTCCCGCGTCACGAACGACATCGACAACATCACCCAAACCCTCATGCAGACCCTCAACCAGGTGATCCAGTCGGTCTACCTGCTGATCGGCATCGTGGCGATGATGATTTGGGTTTCGCCGCGGCTGACCGTGGCCGCCCTGTTCGTCATGCCGCTTGGCGTCGTCGCTCTGCTCGTCATCCTCAAGAAGGCCCGGCCAGAGTTCCGCGCCCAGTGGGCGAAGACGGGCGAGGTATCGGCCATCGTGGAGGAATCCTTCACGGGCTTCGACGTGGTGAACGCCTATGGCCTCCAGGACGACTTCGAGCGCATCTTCGACAAGGCCAACCACGGCCTGTACGAGGCGGGCTACAAGGGCCAGTTTCTTTCCCAACTCTCCCAGCCGATCATGGGTTTCGTGTCCAACCTCGGCTTTGTCATCATCGCGGTGTGGGGCGGGTTCCAGGTGATCAACGGCCAGCTAACGATCGGCGGCCTGCAGGCGTTCATCCAGTACAGCCGCCAGCTCAGTCAGCCGGTCTCTACGCTCGCGTCCATGACGGCGATGCTGCAGTCGGGTGCCGCCTCGGGCGAGCGCATCTTCGACTTCCTCGACAGCGAGGAGATGGACCATGACGCCGCCGTCGATTTCCACGACCTCATTCCTGCTGACAAATTCCATGGCCACATCACGTTCGAGAGCGTGGAGTTCTCCTACGAGGAGGGCATCCCAGTGATCAACGGCCTGTCGCTGGACGTGCATCGCGGGGATCAGGTGGCGATCGTGGGTCCCACGGGCGCGGGCAAGACCACGCTGGTCAACCTGCTCATGCGCTTCTATGAAATCAACGGGGGCCGGATCGCGCTCGACGGCGTGTCCACCCGCGACTTTTCCAAGGATTCGCTGCGCTCCCAAATCGGCATGGTATTGCAGGACACGTGGCTGTTCGAGGGCACGATTGAGGAAAACATCGCGTTTGGCAAGGAGGGCGCCACCCACGACGAGGTCGTCGCGGCGGCGAAGGCCACGGGCGTGGACCGCCTGGTGCGCCAGCTACCTGAGGGCTATGACACGATCATCGACGACGAGGGCGGCAACATCTCCGCTGGCGAGAAGCAGCTCATCACGATCGCCCGCGCCTATCTTTCCGACCCGGCCGTGCTCATCCTTGACGAGGCCACATCGTCGGTGGACACCCGCACAGAGATGCTGGTCCAGCGCGCCATGGGCGAGCTGCGCGAGGGGCGCACGTCGTTCGTCATCGCCCACCGTCTATCCACAATTCGCGACGCCGACCTCATCATCGTCATGGTTGACGGCGACGTGGTGGAGCAGGGCACACACGAGGAACTGCTCGCGCACCACGGCGCCTACTACGATCTGTACCAGTCGCAGTTCAGCGGGCCGGAGGAGTAGGGCGGCCTAGAAGCCGTTCGCCCGGGTATCGAGGATTAGTTCGCGTAGCTCGTGCGGGGTGGAGACCGTGGCCCAGGCGAGCTCGCGCTCCTCGGGCCACGAGTCGGCCCATTCGACCAGGATGGTCCGCACGCCGTGGACGCCCGCGCCCTCGATGTCGTAGATGCGGTCGCCCACCATGATGACGTCGTCGCGCCACGGGCCCGACGTGGGCGAGCTCGCTGGCACTTCGGCCGAGCCCGTGAGCTGCCCGGCACCGGCGGCGAGGACGCCCTTGGCGCGTAGCTCGTTGAGCGCGGATTGGACCACCTCGGCCTTGCCGAAGAGGTTCTTTTCGGTGGTATCCCCGCACACCGCGGTGAAGAGGTGGGCGATGCCGAGGTGCTCGCACACGCCACGGGCGCTGCGCTGGAACTTGGAGGTGGCAAGGCCGAGCGCAAAGCCGTCGTCGTGAAGGCGCTCGAGTAGTTCGCGCGTGCCGGCGAAGAGGTCGACGTCGTTGCCTACGGCCGAGTAGCGGCGCCGGTATTCGTCGATGTAGTCCTGAACCTGGTCGGCGGGCACGCCGAGGTCGCCGAAGCTGGCCTTGAGCGGCGGGCCGAGGTACTTGCGGAACGCCTCGAGCGGGAGGTCGACGCCAGCGAGCGCCTTCATTGTGGCGGCGAGGGTGGAGGTGACGACGGGCGCGGAGTCGGTCAGCGTTCCGTCGAGGTCGAAGAGAACGGCTTTGATCATGAGACGTCAAACATCGACAGGTCGCCGGCGCCTTCGCGCGCGATGACGGCTTCACCGCTGGACAGGTCCACCACTGTAGTGGGGCCGCGGCCGACCGGGCCGTCCACCACGACGTCGACCGCGTTGCCCAGGCGGTCATCGACCACCCAGCCCTCCTCGAGGGGCTCCTCCTCGCCCGGCACGATGAGGGTGGAGGACAGCAGCGGTTCACCGAGTTCGGACAGGATCGCCTGGACGATCCGGTGGTCTGGGATGCGCACGCCCACCGTGTGCTTCTTCGGGTTCAACGTCATGCGCGGCACGTCCTTCGTGCCCTTGAGGATGAAGGTATACGGGCCGGGCGTGAGCGACTTGACCAGCCGGAAGAAAACGTTGTCAATGATGACGAAGTGCCCCAGCTGGGCGAAGTTCGCGCACAGCAGCGTGAAGTGGTGCTTGGAGCCGACCTGGCGGATTGTACGGATGCGGTCGAGGCCCTCCTTGTTGGCCAGGGTGCAGGCGATCGCGTACCCCGAGTCGGTGGGCAGGGCGATCACCTCGCCGCGCCGGAGCCGGTCAACCACCTTCGCCACGAGCCGGGGCTGTGGGTCTTGCGGGTGAAGTTCAACGTACGTCGCCATTTTTCGCCTTCCTCGTTGCAATCGCGATTTCCAGATCGTCCACGAGTTCGCCGACCTGGCCCGATTCTTTGAGAATCCGGACGTAAGAGCGGGCCTCATCGATCTTGTTGGCTGCGAGCGCCGCGCTCACGAGTTCCTCGGCCACGCCCAGCACCTGCTCGGCGGGCTTCCAACGGCCGAGTCCGAGCTGGATCGCCGCCTCGTTCTGGCCGGTTTCGCGTAGGAGCTTGATGCCTTCAGCGAGCGCGATTCCGGTTTCTTCCCGGTCCGCCGCCGTCTCAAGGTAACGCTGGGCCGCCTCCGGGTCCTCGGGACCGGAGAGCCGGGCGAGCTGAATGAGCGGGTACCAGGCCCGCGAATCCGAGCCGATCTCCTCGCTTAGTGCCCAGAGCACCAACTCCGGGTCCGCCTCGCTCGAGTCGCCCGTGAGCGGATCGGCGGGTTCTTCGGAGACCGCGAAGCCCTTGATGAGGTCTGCGAGCTCGTCGAACGAAACCACATCGTTGGGATCCTCCGCCAGTTTGTCGCGCAATTCGAGCGCTTCGGCAATGATGCCCGGTTCCTCGTCCTCGTGGGACGCGTTGACGAACCTACGCATGAGATCTAGAAATGCCATACTCTTAGCCTAGCTGATTCTGTTACCGATCGGCTGTCGGCTTCATCCAAGGAGTGAACATGGTGTCCCGCGAAGACCTTGCGCTCGCACGCGCCCGCGTGGTGTTGGCCGACGTCGCCCCCGAAATCCCAACATCTGAGATCGCCCCGGGCGCGCGCCTTTCCGAGGACCTCGAACTCGACCAGGTCTCCATTTGGGCGCTTGCCGCCGGGCTCGAGAAGCTGGCGAAGGTCCAGATTAACGACGCCGACATCTGCGCCTCCACGACGCTCGACGACCTGCTGGCTCACGTGCTGACGGACTTGCCGGCCGATTACGCCGAGGAGGTCGGGCTTGCGGGCGGAGCCGAGCCGGACGAAACCGAGGCCGGCGGTGGTGCGGGCGCGGACGGCGTCGTCGAAAACGCGCAGGAGGACGCGGCCGACGACGCCGAGGACCTCGCCGCCGCCATGGAGGACCTGGCCAACCTTTTCAAGTAAAGCCGGAGCAGGCCCACGGCAGGGGCGGCGGGCCTAACCGACCCGGTGCAGCCAGCGCACGGGAGCGCCCGCGCCGGCGTAACGGAAGACTTCGAGCTCGTCGTCCCAGGCCTGACCGAGGGCGACGTCGAGGAGGCGGCGCAGCTCGTCGGCGTCGCCGTTCGAGTCCTCAATCGCCGCGCGGATGCGGTTCTCAGGGACGACGACGTTGCCGAGCAGGTCGGTCTGAGCGTAGAAGATGCCGAGTCCGGGCGTGCAGGACCACCGGCCGCCGTCGCTGACCGACGTCGGCTCCTCGGTCACCTCAAAGCGCAGGTGCTCCCAGCCGCCAAGGGCCGAAGCGAGCTGCGCGCCCGTGCCGGACTCCCCTGCCCACGACACCTCGCCGCGGTTCATGTTGGGCAGAGCCGGCTGCTTGGTCCACTCGAAATGCACAGGGTATCCAAGCACGCTTGTGACCGCCCATTCAACGTGAGGTTGAACAGCCGGTGTCACTGAATGAATAAATATGACGCCACGTGTGGCTTTGTTGTTCACCGTAACCTCCTGCTTGGGTGAAATTCCCCTTGACACGCAAGCGAGGTTCGTTAGTTCAAGGATGCCACACGACCGGGCGAAAGTCACTCCAGTGGAAGCTCGCGGGCGAAGATCTCCTCAATGGTTGGCGCGAGGAAGGTAAAGCCGTGGTCGGTGAGCTCCTGAGGGTAGACGCGCTGGGAAGCGAGCACCGCCTCGCGCGCCATCTCCCCCGCAAGCCGGAGCGCCGGCGTCGGGACTGAAAGGAAGCCCGGCCGGTGGAAGTGGCGGGCGAGAGCCTCGTGCCAGTGCGCGTTACGGACCGGCTCGGGCCCGACCATGTTGACTGGCCCGGACACGTCGCGGGTAAGGAGGAAAAGGAGCGCGCGGACGTAGTCGTCGCGGGCGATGGCCGACATCCACGCCGAGCCATCCCCCAGCCGCGCGCCCATGCCCGCCCGGTACAGATGTTGCAGGATCCCGAGCATGCCGCCGTCCGCGCCCATGACCAGGCCTGTGCGCAACTGTACCGTCCGCACGCCCAGGTTTTCCGCCGCCGACGACGCCGCCTCCCAGGCCTCGCACAGCTCCGCGAGGAAACCCGACCCGGCCGCCGAGCTCTCCGTGAGGACCTCATCCCCGCGGTCCGGGCCGTAGTATCCGATCGCCGAACCGGCGAGGAAGACCTGCGGCCGGTGGGAGCCCATGGCACTCACCAGGGTCTCGACCGAACCCAGCCGCGATTCCCACAGCGCCCGCTTGTACGAATCGGTCCACGGGCGCGAGAGCAGTCCCGCACCGTTGAGGCAGATGATGCCGTAGGCACCGGCGAGGGCGGCGTCATCGATCGTGCCGGCCGCCGGGTCCCACGTAAACTGCGTGACGCCGGCTGGAGCTTGACGGCCCGGCGTGCGCAACAGTTGGCGCACCTCATACCCGCTCGCGACGGCGGCATCCACCAGGCGCGAACCGATGAAACCGGACGCGCCCGCGAGCACAAGGGCTCTTCTCATTGCATTTCCCTGAGCTTGCGGAAGGCCTCACGGCGCAGGTGGCGCTCGAGCCGGTCGATGAAAAGGTGGCCGTCGAGGTGGTCGATCTCGTGCTGGATGAGGCGCGCCCAGATCTCGCGGCCCTCCACCACCACTTTCTTCCCATCCAGGTCCGTGCCTTCCGCTCGGGCGTACATGGCACGCTTGGCGTGGAACCACAGGTCGGGGACGGAAAGGCAGCCCTCGTCACCGTCCTGGATCTCCTCGGACAGCTTCACGATCGTCGGGTTAAGGATGTACCCCAGCTCGCCCTCGATGTTCCAGGAGAAGGCGCGGAAGGACACGCCGATCTGGTTCGCGGCCAGGCCAGCGCGGCCGTCCTCGTTCACATTCTCCAGCAGGTCCTCCACCAGCTGCTTGATGCCAGGGGTGACCTCCCGGATCGGTTCGCACGGGGTGCGCAGGACGGGGTCGCCAACTACACGGATGTCTCGGTACGTCATGGACGTATTGTCTCACTTTCGCCTGGCGCGCGAGGGGACGGCTGGGTGGCAGCCGCCGGCGGCGTCGAGGGCGAGCACGAGGGCGAGCCGGGCGTCACTAAAGGCGGCACACATGTTTTCTTATTCCACGCCTATTCCACGGCGGGGAAAGAAAGAACCCCGGTTTCTCACTTTTCGTTGAGATTCCGGGGTTTTGTATGGCTCCCGCGGTTGGACTCGAACCAACAACCCTTCGATTATTCGTTGCCGCTGGTTAACGGCATGAAATTAGCTATCGTGGCCTAATGATTAACGAGTTCATCCAGCACCTTCGCGCCGCCCGGCGTGGAGAAGGAACGATCAAGCTACGACGGTACTACCTCGAGCGGGCCCGCGCCGACGGTGTTAACCTAGCCAGTTGCACGGCCGCGAATCTCGAGGACTGGCTAAGTCAGCCGGGGTGGAGTATCGAGACGGCGCGCTCGGCGCGCTCGTCCCTTGTTGTGTTCTTCGCTTGGGCGGCCAAGGCCGGCAAGCGGCTGGACAATCCGGCCGTTGACCTACCGATCATCTCAGAGCGCCCGCCATGCCCGCGCCCGCTACCCGAGTCCGCCTATCGGAACGTGGTGGCTACGGCGCCCGCGCTTGAACGTCTCGCGATACGGCTTGCCGGTGAGGTCGGCTTGCGCCGCGCGGAGGTCGCGTGTATCCACGCCCGTGACATTGAGCGTGACTTGCTCGGCTACTCCCTGCGTGTCCACGGCAAGGGCGGCAAGACGCGGCTTGTTCCCCTATCAGATAACCTCGCGGCCGTCCTGCGCCGCGCCGTCGATGACGGGGGCGGGTGGGCGTTCCCCTCCCCCGTCACGTCGTCCCACCTCACGGCGGGCTGTATCGGTAAGCGCGTCGCGGACTTACTCCCGGCCGGCTACTCGATGCACTCCCTACGTCACCGATTCGCGACGGTCGCTTATGCGAGGTCGAACGATATCCGGGCAGTCCAAGAGCTTTTGGGTCATGTGTCCTTGGCAACCACTCAGCGCTACGTTGCTACGAGCGCCGAGCGGTTGCGCAAGGTTGCCGGGCTCGCCGCTTAATTGCGACGGCGGCGTCGAAGGTCTCTAAACTCTCGATCGTGCCCGTCGAGCCGCTTCGAGAGCAGATCGTGGGTTGTCGCCGACGCGCGTGTAAGGTGATCGACCTGCCGGGCGAGCTCGTCAATCTTATGCGTCAGCGAGCCCGGCCCCGCCGAGATTTGTACCGTATCGCGCTTCACATTCCGGAAACCGGCGAACGCGGTCACGAGTGCGGCCAGTCCGGCAAGGCCGCCGAAGGCGTTAATCAGTTCTGCCACTCTCGCCGCCCTTCCGAGGTGTCGTGAAGCCCTCGAGCCAGTCCAATAGCCCGGTTGGCTTTAGGATGGTGAATGCAATTTGCCCGGCGCCGGCGAGGGCGGCGAACTGGACAGCGACCGTCTCGAACGTGGCGGGGTAGACCTTCGAGAGGAACACGCCAAGAGTTACCGCGCCATAGATGGCGAGCGCGGCGGCGCGCTTCTGTCTTGAACTCCACCCGGCCCGCGTCATGAACGCTGTCAAGAGTGCCGCGGCGGTGCCCAGCACGGCCGTTAGTGTCGCTTCCATCACTCCCCCTTCTCGTAGCGTGCGGCCACATCGGCTTGATTGGTGCCGGTCATGCACGCGCGCTCGATGTGCTCCCAAAAGCTCTCACTGACTTCAAGGGCGGCGACGTCACGGGCCGCGATTTGCCGGATGAGGTTATTCGCGGCGGACTGGCCAGTGAATACAAGGAACATGCCCGGCGCACACACCGCGTAGAGTGCTTTGCCGTCCTTCTGTCGCTTCCAGATCATAAACATTGGATTTTCTCCTAACTGTGGTGGTGTGGTGGCCGTGGTCGCGGCCGTGGTTGTGGTGGTGGCGCGGCGGTAGATCTCGGGGATCTGCCTAATGCGCGTGTCGTAAGGGCAAGTCTTGCCCCGCGCGTTGCTCCACACTTGGCCGGTCTGTGCCCGGCTCCACGTGGTGAGGTCGTCTAGGCTGAACGGGCCGAAGTTTCCACTACAGCCGAGCCGGTGCCATGCGAGGCCCCGTGTGTCGGTTGGTGAGGCCATGCGGCACGGAATGGTGGGGTGGGCGCGGGTTGCCCAGTCGAAGAGACGGGCGAGCGCGCTCATCTGCGCGGGCGTCCACGGCCGTTCGCGGCCGCCGTCCCATGTCTCCACGCTAATAGTCCCGTAATTGCCCTCGAGGTCAGCGCGGGCGGCTTGGGCGGTGTCACGGTACTGGTAGACGTGGCCGTGTTCGTTCACGTAGAAGTGGGCATAAGTCCCGTTGGGGGCGGCGCGGCCCTTGTAGAGGTCGATCGCGCCAGATACGGCCGTGTGTAGGGTGAGCCGTACCGGGGTGTGATAGCGGCCGGGGTCGGTGGTGATGAGCTTGACGGCGTAAGCGCCAGGGTAGATAGCCAAGGTCAGCCCTCCCGAATGAGTGTCCACGCGATATACGTGCCCAAGGTGGCGCCGGATGAGCCGATCTGCAAGATACGTAGCGTGTCAGTGGTGCTTTTAGTGGTGCTCTCGCCGGTGGAGAGGAATGTTAGGCCGTTGGTCTGCTGGATCGAGTAGTTAAACTTCCAGCCGGGCGGCGGGGTGTAGGGGCGGTTGACGTAAGCGGTGCGATAATAAACGCCGTTTGTCGCGGTCGTGAAAGCGCCCGCCGGGTAGGCCATGGTGCCGGATTGCTGATACCACGTTCCATCGATGCGGATCTCACCGTTATTGATATGCTTTAGAGTTTCTTCAATGAGGTCGTTCGCGGCTTCCTTAAGGGCCGCGTTGAGGGCGTCCGCGGTGAGGGTCTCGCCCTCGTAGAACACTTTCATGTGTGTGCCTTTCTAGTAGAGGTCGATGTGTGTTGTGATGGTGGTGGGCGTGATGGTGTAGCGGATGCCGGAGACGGTTACGGGGGTTGTCTCGCCGCGAAAGCTGACGCGGTGCGTTTGGCCCAGGTCGAGCGTGCCGAGTAGCTCAAGCGTTTGTGTGTCGCGGTGGGCGGCCGTCTTTTTCCAAGGTGTTATCGCTACTGATTGCACGATTTGGCGGGGCTTATATTCCGCGACGCGCTCGGCGAGCAGTGCGTGGAGCTGGTCACGGGAGTAGGCGCACGTGTCGATCGAGACGCGGCTCATACCGTAGGACGCCGCGAGTGTGTCGTTCGTGGCGCGCACGGTCTCGGTTGTGTCTTGCCACTGTCCATCTTCTTTTGCGCCGGTGTGGTTGGTGGCTTCCAGGGTGGAGATGAATTGCTCTGTGTCGATCGCGGCGTGAGCGTCATGAATGTGGACTAGGGCGCCTTGTGGGTTGCCGGTGCCGCTGGTGAACTCTAGAAGTTCCGGTGGGGTCTCGCCGCGCTGGTCGATGAAGCGGAGCGTGCCGTCGGCCGTGGCCCACCATGTGACCCCGGCCGTTGCACACACTACATCTAGGTACTCGGTGAGAGTGGCGTCCATGACGAGCGAGCCAAGCGCGGGGCACTTGCGGCCGGGGGTGACTGCCGTCGTGTAGGGGAAGTCTTTCAGTAGTGTGTCGATAAAGGTTACCCAGTGGCGGGGATTGTCCGAGGTCTCTTGATACTTCTGGACGGCCGACAGCTTCCCTATTGTGTCGACGGCTTCTATTGTGACTTCGTAGGTGCCGACTTTGTGGGGCGTGGTGATCGTTTTACGGATGGTGCCGGTGAATAGGCGTCGGCGTGTGGTGAGGTCGATCAGGATTAGCGGGGTGCCGCGAATGAGGCCAGTCGCGCGCGGCTCGAGGGCGTTATAGATGCGGGCGGAGAGGGTGCCTATCTCGCCTTTGCCGGTGAAGCCGTTCCAGTGGTAGCCGCGCCACGTAGTGATTCGGGTTGCCGGGCCGGTGATGTCTTGCCACCACTTGAGCGAAGGTGTTTCGCGGAGAATGCCGCGCCCTAGTCGGCTCTTGCCGAGAATGAAGTACTCGGTGACGTAGGACAGATCGGGGAGCACGAGCGAGCCTAGTCGGGCTTCCCCGAGTTTTGCGGAGCGTGTTTCGGGGCGTGGCGCCCATGCAAGCAGAGCGAATCGTTCCGGGCCGTCGAGCTCGGCATCGAGGTGAATATCGAGCCGGATTGAGATTCGACTGTAGCCGGGTGCGAGCTCGCCGGCGAACTCGACGAGCGGGGGCCGTGTGGGGTCGAGCTTGAACTCTTTCCAGACGCCGGCGACAGTTGATCCAGCCGGGAACGCATAAATGGTGCCTTGGACGCGGATGTATGTGGCGCCGCTTGAGCGTTTGGCCGAGTTGGTGAAGGCAAGGCGGAGCCGGTACGGGCGCGCCGGGGATAGGTTGCGTGGCTCGAGCCGTCCGCGGGTCGGTGTGGTCAGCGGGGCGGTAATGGTGTTCCCGGCGAACGTCCAGCCGTCGCCTTCGAGCGTGTCCGCGAGATTAGCGGGGGCAATGATCATGCGAGCCGCCTTCCAGATGTGTTTTCGTATTCGCGAATGGCGTTCACAATTTGCCGCCCGGTTTCGGGGGTCGTGGCGAGCTGGTGAACGTGAATCTCGTACACGGCGGCGCGGCCGGCGCGGGCGTCGGTCGTGGTGAAGGCGGTGGAGAGGGTGCCGGAGGTGCTCACCATTCCAGGGATAGCGGAGGTCAGCCCGCCAAGGGTGCGGCGGACTTTCCCGAAGCGTGATTCTAGGCCGGTCACGAAGCCGTCGATCACGAGTTGGCCGTTCTTGGTGAGGAGTTTCGCGTCGCGCGGGGCGGGCCCCTTCCAGTCCGGGAGCCAGGATGTCAGCGTCGATAAGGTGTCTTTGACCTTGCTAAAACCGGACGTGATGCCGGAGATAAAGCCCGAGATGATTTTTCCGCCGGCGTCCCACAGTAGGCGGCCAGTGTTGCCGAGCGCGGAGACGATTTTGGAGGGCAGGGAGCGAATGGTAGCTAGCACGCCACTGACACCACTCGAGATAGCGGACTTGACATTGCTCCACGCGGTCGAGACAGTGGACTTGAAGATGTCCCACGCGCCGCGCCAGTTGCCAGAGATAAGGGCGCGAATGGCGTTAAAGATACCGGAGACATAGCCCGAGATACCTCGGATGATGCCAGACACGATCGCCCACGCGGTCGAGACGGCCGTGTAGAAGATGTTCCACGCAACTGACCACACGGCGGAGGCAACTTGACTGACAGCGCTAAAGATTCCCGAGATGAATCCAATAATCGGGGCGAGTACAGCGCTAATGGCGCCGACGGCGATACTGACCGCTGTTGAAATGTTATTCCAGATCACGGTGAAGATGTCGGCAAGCAGTCCAAGGCCGGCCGTGATAGCTTCCCAGACCGCGGACAATGTGGGGCCGACATAGGTGGCAACCCAGTTCACGACGGCGCCGACACAGGTCTGGATCGCGGATAGCACCGCTTGGACAACAGTCCGAAAAGTCTCGCTAGAGTTGTAGGCCGCTACGAGGCCCACGACTAGGGCCGCAATCGCCGTTACGAGCAAGAAAATAGGATTGACGGCCATTGTTGTAGTGAGCAGTTTTTGAGCGAGCGTGAAAGCGGTAGTGAGCGCCTTGGCAGTGTTTATCGCGGCGTAGTAGCCCTTCAAAGCAACAACGATGGTGCCGACGGCGGCCGCGATAGGCAAAATGATGTCACGGTTCTCCCACAGTGCCTTTGTCAGGCTCACGACGCCGGGGACGAGCGTGGAGGTAACCCACGTGCCGGCGGACTGTAGGGCGGGTAGCACGTTGGTCTTGATTTGCGCGCCGAGCTCGCTTAGAGCGGGTAGCACGTTGGTCTTCACTTGTGCCCAGAGCCGGGAGAGCGCGGGCATCACACGTGTTTCTATCCACGTCTTGATGTTCTCGAGCGCGGGCCCGAGCCGGGCGGAGACGGCTCCCACGACGGCAGAGACGGCGGGCAGTAGATATGTGCCTATCGTGGCCTTCACGTTTTCAAACTGCGCGGCTAGCACTTGTTGCTTGTGTGCCAGCGTGTCGGCTTCACGCCCGAATTTGCCGTGCATGTCTGTTGTCTGTTCCATGATCAGCGCCAAGGTAGCGGCGTTTGACGCTTCTTGTGTCAGGGAGCCGCCTACCTTGGTAAATCCCAGCTCGGCGGCCTTGGCATCGATCGCGGCTTGGCGAAGACTCACGCCGTACTTTTCAATGGGATCGCGCTCGCCTTTGAGGGCAGATGAAATAGCTTCCACGGCTTCTTGGGTCGAGCCACCAAAACCGGCGGCAAGATCAGAGCCGAGCGTGATAAGCTCGTTCGTCTTTTGCCCAAGCTGGTCGATCGCGGTTCCACCGTTCTTGAGCTGTGTCCCGATGATGAGAGCGAGCTCGTTATAGGAGTTGCGGGACAGTCCCACAGCGTTCGCCGCTTCCTTCGCGAGCCCGTGCATCTGCCCCGCCGCGCCCTTAAAGACATCATCGATCGCGCCGATACTCTGCTCGAGGTCGCTCGCGGCGCTGACGGCCTTCGTACCGAAAGCGACGGCGAGCGCGGTCGCGGCGGCGGTGGTGGCCACGATCGCTTGGCCGAGCTTCTTCACTCCCCCGGCAAGCTTGGTTAGCCCTGATTCGCGGCCAGCTTCTCGCATGGCAGATTTGAATTTGCGTGTGTCTGCCAATACAGAGATGATGACTTTTTGATTAGCCACGGTTCACCTTTCGATAAGCGTCAGCGATGGCGTTGCGGGCGGAGACGGTCAGCTCCCAGTAGTCGATGGGCCGCCAGTGGAGCACGGAGACAAATTCCGCCATGTCCTCGAGCTCGGCGGCGCTCATTTTGAGATGCGTTCGAGCAGGGGGGTTAGGACTTCGGGAGTGGTCGGGTTGACGCGGGCGGCGGCGTCGATCAGGGCGGCGAGCTTCTTCACGGGCAGGTTGCCGAGGTCGTCGCGGGTGAGGTGTCCAAAGCCGAGCCGGTTGGCGGAGATAACGGCGATGTTCATGAGCGTGGCCGTCTCGTCGTCTTCATCGGCGGCGAGGACGGCGAGCTCGGCCGTAGTAATGGAGTTCATGAACTCGGCGAGCGTGTCGGGGTCAAGGTCCATCCCGTAATCGCCAAGGGTGGGCGTGGTCTGGTTCATGGTTGGTGTCTCTTTCTATATCAGATCGTTTTTCTTAAGGATCTCGTCAAGGCCGGTCACGAGCCGGTTGTAGACGGCGGGCTGTGTGCCCTTAAACGCCTTGAGTAGCCAATGATTCTTTTTGATATTGAGCGGGCGGCCGTTCGAGCGTTTCCAGCCCGGCGCGGCCCCGTAGTGCACAACGGGCGCATAGGGCGCGGGCGAGCCGCCGGCTATGACAACGGCTTTTGTCTTGCGGCGGCCCGAGCGTAGCGAGTTGCGCGTGGCTCGGCTTTTCGCGGGGGCGAGAGGGCGGGCGGCGCGAACAACGATCATGCCCAATTCATGCATGAGTTGGCGCATGTCGTCCGCGTCCGCGCCGGCCTTGTCAAGCTTGCGGGCGAGCTTTCCCCAGTCCTGCACGACGAGCTTAACGTCGCCCTCCCGGATCGTAATATCGCCGTAGCTCATTAGAGTGCGGCGGTCTTAAATGCCGGCTTCTCAGTGAGTTCACACTTGACAGAAGACGTGTAGGGGGTCTTGCCGGCCGCACCGCCCATCTCAGGGGCGCGCGGGATAATCAGCTTTCCCGTAATGTGGGGCTGTTCCTTCGTCGGCTTGTCGTTACCGTGGGGAGCAAGCACGAATTCACATTCCTTGCCCTCGTTTTCCCACAGCTTCATGAACAGTGAAGCAGAATCGGTGGACTGGACAAAACCTAGCTCGAGATAGTGCTGTGCAGAGTTGCCAGCTTCCATGTCCTCGAAGGTGGTAACGTCGGAGTCCTTATCGTCGTTGCTGAACTTGTATTCAGTAACGTCACCTTTGTATTCGGTGGCGTCGATCTTGAGAGAGAGCTTGGAGCCGGTCAGTCGCTTGGAGCCCATCGTAGTTGTCCTTTCAGTCGGTGGTGAATAGAGAAGTGATGGTGAAGGGGAAGGCGGGGAAAATTCTGCCCGCGCCGTCGGTGAGGTTGATCAGGGCGCCGGCGGTCTCAATGTCGCCCGCGTCGGAGTTGGCCAGCGCGTCCCAGATAGCCGCTACGGCGTCGGCGTGAGCGGCGTTAGCTGATTCAGCGTCGAAGGCATCGAGCACGACGTGCCCGGCGTAGGTGGCCTTGACGTGCTCGAAGATGTCGGCCCACTCGTAGGAAACATCGTCGATAAGGATCGTTCCGCGGTCGATGATTTCCGGTTGGGTATCGTCGACGGTGTAGCCGGTGGTGTTGAGCGCGTCAATGAGGGCGGCGCGGTCTTTCCTGTAAGGGTTCATTAGGCGAATCCTCCCGGCAAGTAGGGGCGCATGAGCGGATAAGCAAGAGTCATAGGGTCGCGGGCAAGTCGGATAGCGCCGTCGTGCTCGCCGAAAGCGGCGAAGATACCGCCGGGTGACTTCTCGCGGGTCTCAAGCTCACGGGCGACGGTGGTCAGTACTTGATTCTGGACGCTGGTCGGGATGTGATCCCACCACTTGCCGGCGTAGTTGATGACGAGCTCGCTCGCGGTTGTGACGAGGGTGGTTAGAGCTTGGCGGCGCTCGGTGCTTAGCTCGGTCTTCGAGCTGTGTGTCGAGGTGACGAGCGCCGCCAAGCGCTCTTGGTCTAGCTTGGCTAGCACGGTGCTTACCCCTTTAGCCCGCGAACTTCACGGGGACGATCGCATCGGGCGCCGTGGCGATATGGGCGGCGTAACCGTAGACGCTGAAAACGTTCGTCAAGTCGGTGACGTTTTCGTCAGAGAGTCGGAGGGGCGCGCCGCCACCTTCGAGAATCTCGAGGGCTTGCGATGAGTACCCGGCGAGGAGTCCGGTCGGGACGGTGGCCGCGTTCCCGGCCCTGTAGACCGCGATGCCACCAATGTCGCCACGAGGGCGGTTGATCGTGAGCGTTCCGAGCTTGTCGTCCGGGGCGGCCGTGAACTGGAGCGCCTTGGGCATCTCGTCGAGCTTGGCCAGGGCCTTAAACACGTCGGTGGAGACGATCAGGCCGTCGAACGGGTAGACGATGTTGTCGGCGTAGTAGTCGACAAGATCGATCAGGAGGTCGGCAAGCGTTTCGGCGGTCAGATTGGCAAGGGTCGCCGTGGTGGTGATATTGGCCTTGGCAAGCTGTTGCTTGTAGGTGTTGGCAAAGAGGGTGACCGTGGCGTCTTCGATGGCGCCCGCGTACTGGATGGACTGCGCCCGGTGGACGGTGGAGAGGTAGGACGCCGGGGCGCGGTCGATGGTCTGCCGGGAGATAAGGGAGTAGCCGCCGTAGGTCTTGACCTGTCCCGTACCGTTCTCAACTTCCAGACGGCCTTTAGGGAGCGTGGCGCCCTCGTTCTTCTGCTCGCCAACCTTGACCGTGTTGGCCTTGATTTTGGGATACTCGATACTCATTCCCTGTGCCGGGAGGGTCTTGGAGTGCTCGAAAAGATTTGTCAGCGTCTGCTTGGCATCCATAAGCGCGAGCGTCTTATCTACCCACGCCGGGCGGGTGCCCGATTCCTTGGTGGTGATGTCCTCACTTGCGGAGAAAGCACGGAGAGCGTTGTCGTCGCCAGCGGCCAGCGCCTTGACGTATTCGCCGCTGGTGCGGAACTCGGCGAGCGGGTCGGCCGGGGCGGGCGGGGCGGTGCTCAACAGTGCGACGGATCGCTCAATTTCGGACAGCGCGGCGCGCATTTCCGCGAGCTCGCTCACATCTTGCGCGGAGACGGTGCTGGTTGCCATGTTGGTTGTTTCCTTTCGGTTGCGGACTTCTTCAACGGTTGCGGACTTGTAGGCGGGGAAGGTGACTAGACTTACTTCGATCAGCTCGGCGGCGCGGCGCGTGATGTAGGTGTTGCCGTTGTCGTCGTAGGTGATCTCTGTTCCGTCTTTGGTGGGGATAAACCCGATTGACATGGAGGACAGCGCGCCGTCTCGTGCGAGGGTCAGCGCATCGTTGCCGGCTCTCGTTTCGGAGATACGGGCGACGATCTCGAGCCCGGTATCGGTCTCGGCCAGCGAGTCGATCGTGCCGATGGTTTCGGAGTGCTCGAGCCGGAGCTTGACGCCTTGCTCGCTCGCGGTCAGCGCGCCGCGAGTGAATTGTTCAAACACGCCGGGGTAGAGCTCTGTCCACTCGTCGAAGGGGACGGCTCGGGCCTTGATGGTTCGTTCGGTGTCGAGTTGCTCGTCAAGGCGAGTGGCGAGCCGGGCGGCTCTGATTTCAAGATTCATGCGTCTACCTTTTCGCTGGTGATGGTGGTGGGCATCGGGCCAAGCCCTTCAATTTCTCGCACTTCGTCGACGGTGAGAAAACCGGCGTTAAGACCGATCTGGTGGGCTTCATAGCGCGTCTTCGTGTCAGCGCGGAGCAGACCGTCAACGTTAAAGCGGACGTGAGTCCCACGCGGTGCGAGGTAGGTTAGGGCTTCTTCAATTTCGCGCAAGTACCCCATGAGGGTTTCGCGGTAAAATTGCTGGTTTTCCTGTTCGGCGTTCGAATAGGTGTCGGACGATCCTTCGAGGGAGACGAGGAGCTTTTTAGCGGGGATGCCAAACATGCGGGCGATAGCGGCGGTGTTCTCCCGTTGAGTTTCAATGAACTCGAGTTCTGCCGGCGTAAAATAGAGCTTTTCGTACTTCAACCCGTTACCCAAGACCGCGATACCGTTCTGGTATTGCATTGTTGCGTTCGCTTGTGCCTTGTACTCGTCGGCTTGCGCCTTGGATAGCGATTGGTCGGTGATCAGTAGGCCGGGCGGGGCGCCGCCGGTCTTTGTCCACGTGTTGCCGTAGTGTGCGGTCTCGAGCGCGCCCGTGATCTTCGCCGCGCACGCTTGAAGCGGGCCGAGCCCGTCGAGCGTTCCGGGCTGTCGGAGTAACCGCAAGTGAACAATATCGTTGGTGGGAATGCGGCGCCCTTCATAGACGTAGTTTGCCGTGCCGTCCTCGAGGTAGGCCGCCATGTGTAGCGGGTTGAGGTTGACCACATCCACGACGTCATAGCCCGCGCGTTTTACGTGCCAGTACGCGTTTCCCCGTTGCGCCATTGATGAGACTGTTTCGGCAACGAAAGCGCCGAAAGAGTATAGCGCGAGGTTGGGCAAGTTCAAGAATGATGGACGGTCTTTCACGCCGAGCAACTGCCCTCCCCTCCAAACATCGATGGAGAGTTGGCGGGCGGCGGTCTGGATAATGAAAATCGAGCGATAGACGGCATCGAGTGAGGTCGGGGCGGTGGTGTAGGGTGCCCGCGCCGGGAGACTCAAGACCGGCGCGGGCGGTGTAAGTTCCTCAGTAGGGCTACTCTCGCGCGCTACTACCAAACCTAGCGAGGTAGCTAGCCGAATGAAATTCGATCCTGTGGAACTCATGGCTATGAGCATGACCGATAAGCTCGAGCACGGTCTAGACGTTTAACACGCGCCGTATGATTTTTGCACAGCTAGTAGAGTTGGAACACTTGCGAGTTAAGTCGGGTAATCGCGGCATCTTGAGCGATAGCGAGAGCGCGGAGAGCATCGACGGGCCCGGCGGACTTGCGCGCGTCAATGATTCGCACCTTGCCAGAATCGCGTAAAGCGGACGCCCTAATCTGGTCATAGATGATGGGGTTACCGTCGTGTTCAATACGGCCGGTGCGAACACGATCGAGAAATGTCTGGCACGCGGTGGAGTAGGCCGTGAACGTGATCAGTTCGGTGCGGACGTTCTCGGTTTGCAGTGTTTGGTAGACGGTGCGGTTGGGCCCGGCATCGTCGGCGAGGATAGAGCGGTAGCCGAGCCGGTCGAGCTCGTCGAGCTTGCCCGGTAGCCACTGGTAGCCCGGCGCGGCGGCGACGAGGGCGACCGCGGGCTCGTTCGTGGTCTGTTGGAGCCATGCGGCATAGATCGCGGCTTGGCTCCCGTCGGCGGCGATATCCCACGTGATCACGATGTCTTCGGGGCGGGCGGGGCGGTAGCGCTCACTGGTGCCGGGCTGGTAGTTCCAACGTAGGGAGTCCCACGCGGCTAGATCAATAATGGTCTCTTGCGTTTGGGTTGCCAGATTCAAGAATGAGCGACGCCATTCGCCCAGCGGAATATCCTTGCCAAGATCACGTATGCGGCGCGCGGATTGAGTGAAGCCAATGGCGGGGTGAAATGCGAGCGTGGCGTCGGAATAGGGGTCGGACTCGGCGAGCTGTTCGTCGGCTGACCACTCAAAATAGAATCGCCGCGCGCCGGGATCTTTTGTTGCGAGCCGACCGGCCTCAACATTCCGGTTCATATATTCAGAATTGGCCGTGCCCATCGTTGACACGCGGATGAGCTGTGAGAATGGGACAGTGAGCATGGTCGGCTTAGCCGCGGTCTCCAGGGCGATACCCTCGGCGAGGGTGAAGGCCCATTGCTCATCGATACTAATCATGTTGCGGTGGTCGCCGTGCAAGGCGTCCTCAACGGGCGGGAATGGGCTTATGGATGCGTTTTGCGGTAGGTAGATCGCGTTTTCAGCACCTTTGCCCCTGTTGACTTTCCAGTCCCCCGAGCGGGTTCCGCGGGGCAGGTCGAGGGAGTCGACGAGCGCGGCCCATCTCGCCCCGGCGGCCTTGCCAGTTTGTGCGGTCATGGATGATGTCCAATTCTTAAACATCATTGCCCCGGCGATATGGAGATTCTCGAGCAGATCAGACTTGCCCGATTGGCGCGGAACAGAGATATCACCCTCGTGATAGTAGAGCTCGCCGGGGTGGTCGGGGTCGAGTTCCCACGCAACATTTACGACGTACTTTTGCCACGGCATGAGTTTATATCCACGTACCGCTTCTGAAATGCGGGCGACTACCGGGCCGAGAGTCGGGCGGGCGGGATTGCGCGGGGTGAAGTATTTGGGCCGGGCCGGGCTAGTATTCGGGGGCGTCATCGTCCAACCTTCCCGTGATTGCGTCATCGGATAGTTGCCCGATAATCGCCGTTAGCGTGTCGTAGGCGTCGCCAGAATTGGAACGCCTGATCTCTGGAAGCTCTGCTAGGCCCTCGTGCAGGGTCTTCGTTAGCGTTGTCGTCGCAATTGATACCTTGGGGGCGTTCATCCCCCGATCCACAGCGTCAGCGATAGAGCGGAGCGAGTTACCCAAGACGGCGGCCTTGCCGGTTAGTAGCCCGTGCTCTTCGAGCTCGGCTAGATAGACCTCGAGGGCTTGCCGATTCGGGCCGGGCTCATGGTTGGCGGCCGGGGCGGGGATGGAGAATATTTCCCCTTGCAGTTCATGGGCTTCCATCGGTTCTTGTTCCTCGTTTTTTTCTTGGGCGTAGCGACTTTTCGGCGGTTTTCCGGGCGTTTCTAGCTCGTTTTGTGGGGAATTGGGGAGGGGAAAAAGTGGGCGGCGGGGGTTCCTGTGGTCGGTGTCAGAAGAAACTGGCATCGATGAACGCCGCCCGCGGTGGTTGGCGTATCGTGTCTTGCGCTTTGACGTTGCAGTCGAGGTGTTCGGGCCGTAGGTTTCCTATCTCGTCGCTTCCACCCTTGGCTTGCGGTAGCTGGTGGCCGATGCTCCCGCTCTTCTTGTCGGGGTAGCGTAGTCGCGGGTCAATGGGCAGACCACACTTCGCGCACCTCGTACCGTAGATAGAGTAGAGAACTTGGAGTGTCCGCTGTACGTTCCTCCCGGTGATTGCCATGTCTACTGCCCGAGTTCGATGTCCATGACAAGGTTGTTCACGGTGCTTAGGAGCGTGCGCACGTAGTCGCCGTACTCCCTACTGTGGTCATGCCAGATCGTGCCTGACAGTTCCCGCTCAAGTGCGTTGGTGGCACCGATAAGGCACTGATGAAGTGACCATATTTGTTGCCCTTCGCGTGTCACTGGTCGGCCGGTGGATAGGTGGCGTGCTCGCGTGTGTGCCTGGTGTGTCATGGTCGCCTTCCGTAGGTGTTGAGTAGGTTAGTGATGATTGCTTGTGTTCGGTTCATTCCGGTTGCTTCTAGGTGGTCTATCTGTGCTAGCCGCGCCTTGTCCTTCTCACGTAACGCGGACGCTTCACGCTCGCGTCGAGCGCGTTCCTTCTCACGCCATGCGGCGCGCCGCGCCGCGAACGCCATAGGGGATAAGTCTTCTTTTCGGGGTGACTCCCTAGAGGAGTCCCCCGAAGGGGAGAGAAGGCTATAAGACTGTTCCGCATGGTCTGACCTGCGATTACTCTGACGGCTGTTTTTAATGGTGACTCCCTGATTCACTTTCGCGAGCCGGGCGGCGGTACGAGCGCGCCGAGCGGCTCTGATCTCGTCGATAGTTGCCCGCGCTGTCTTAATCAAGCCCACTAGCGCGCGCTTTGACACCTCAATGAATGAGGGCACGGGGCGGCCGGCTTGGATACCTCCCCGGTTCCACCTGATAATTCCAAGATCCTCGAGCCGGTTCAGACAGTCCCGTGTCCATCTCTCAGACAGCGCTGTCACATCGGCCAGTTGCGGGGCGGTGACGAGGGCACGCCCAGTACGATCGTCAAGCAGATCGGCAAGCCCACGTAGGACAAGACGCACGCCGGGCACCTCAGCGGCTAGCGGCCCCCATCCCGATCGAGATAGAGAGCGCACTAGTGAGGGTAGTGGCCAGTGAGCGGAAGGGGCTTTAGCGCTCATGACGGTTGTCTTTCCCCGCGTGGTTAGCGGTGTAGAGAGCCGCGCCGATCCCGATACCGATCAGGCCGCCCGCGCCGAGCCAGGCTAGAGCTTGAAGCATGGACACGGTGCCCTCGTCATTGATGAGCGCGCCGAGCAGGACGCCACACGTGAAGATCACGGCACTGATCGCGCCAGCCGTGAACAGTACGGGCCAATTCACCTTGTATTCAGTCATTTGATCTCACCTTCGTTGCAATTCGCGGACAATCGCGATTCGATTCGGTTAACGGGGATACGCGGAATGCTCACGCCGAGCGCGCCCAGCGCGAGCAGGTCGTCTAGTGACCACGTGCGGGGGTTAGAGAGAGCCATTTTCGCGTTCACAGCGGACACAGATAGGCCCATCCGGGCGGCGAGCCACTTCGCCGTTACGCGCCGCTCGGCCAGATACCGCTTGACAGCGAGTGTGATCATTGCTTGGTAGTAATTCACGGCCGTGCGCTCTCGAGCGTCTCGAACAGAGCTGTCGCGGTGTCGATCGCATAGCCAAGAGCGTCGAGCACGTCGCAGAGGGTATCGACAAGGTCAGTGGCGGTGCCATAGTCTTCGCCGGTCAGCTCGGCGAACTCTTCACCAAAACACTCACCACCCGTCAACACCATCCATGCTTCGCTGACCCGTGTGTTCGACTCGTACAAGTCGCTCAAAATGCGAATAACGGCGTCGTAGGAGTCGTTATTGTTCTCGTTCATCGGTGAAATGCCTTTCGGTTGTGGTAGTTGCGGGGCGTTCCTCGGCGTGTCTCATCTCTATTAAGATGGCTATGAACTCAGATATGGAGGGGAACATATGAACGCTCTCGAGATGATGAAATACGGCCTTAATGCCGTTCGCGAGATGACAACTAAGCACGATGAGAAGCGTCGACAGAAGTGGGCCGTCGAGCAGTGGGATTTGACTGGCTACCCGGATATTTCCGAGTTCCAAAGCTCGAAAGCTCTCAAGGTAGTCGGCATCACGCGCCATAAGAAAGAAATCAAGCGAGTTTGTAAGTCTCTTGGCTTCAGGCCGAGCATGAAGAATGATCGGCGCTCTATCACGGTAATTCTTCGCCAAGAGGACAATTCGAAAGCTACCGGCGGCATCGCGGTCGGCGTCTGGTACTACGGTTTGCAACGCGGTTATGTTGCAGAAAGAGACTTGCGTCGGGTAAAGCAACGGATGAAGAAGCTCAGTGAGGGGAAGGACGTTAGAGCAGACGCGCGGCTTATCTACTTCGACAAGATCGACGCGCCGATTAACGTCTGGATATCCTTCGATGCCTAAACTACGGCACGCTTTCAGCCGGTTGCGATTCAACACGCAACCGGCTGAACTGATAAGCGCCGACAACTCCATCACGCGAGCCACAATATCGCGTTTTGCGATGCCCTAGAGTGATTCCCGATTCATGGCGTGTCTTTAACGCTATCGGGAATCCCAATCTGCAAATGCGATTTACGATTCGCGATAATCTCGCTAGAATTGCGCTATGACTACTACCGCAATCAAAAGGACAACCGCCAGCGATTTCGCTCTGCTCGTCGCCGAGAACATTCGTGCTCTTGCGGCGCGACGCGGGATTACTCAAACACTTCTAGCCCGTGAGCTCGGCGTTGCCCAGAGCATTATCTCAATGCGCTGGAACGGCAAGCGCCAGTGGCAACTCGAAGATATGGAGCGTGTCGCCGAGGTGCTCGGCACGACGCCGTGGGCACTGTGCCAGCCGACTGACGAATACGAAAGTGGCCAGTCTAAGCGACTGGCCACCGTGTCCCAGCTCCCGCGGTTGGACTCGAACCAACAACCCTTCGATTAACAGTCGAATGCTCTGCCATTGAGCTACGCGGGAAAGCAACGTGAATACTTTAACCACAACCACCTGCGAAAGTGAAATCCGAAAGGGCCGTTTTCGAGCATTGTGTGTTTCTGCACAAGCGCAGGCTAGGCGGGTGGGCCGGCGTCGTTGGCACGACGCCGGAGCGGCCGCGGCACGCCCAGGAATCGCGGGCGCTAGTCGATGCCGACGGCCTCGCGCAGCTCGGTGTCGAACACGTCGAGGGCGAGGCGGTCAGCCTCGGTGATGTCGGAGTCGACGATGATCTGAGTGAAAAGCGAGTCGTCCGGGTTGCGCCGCACCTGACCGCGTGCCACGGCGCCGCTCGGCAGCTCGGCGACCTGTGTGAAGACGATCGAGCGGTCGATGCGTTCGCGGATCATCATGATGGCGAGCCCGTCGGCCTCGCGCGGAATGAGGAAGGACAGGGGCGGCGTGCGGGGGTCGACGAAGGTGAGGGTGAGCGTGTTCGTGTCATCATCCCAAGTGCCGGTTTCGAAGTCCGACCACACGAAGGTGGCCCGCTCCCCCTCGGCCGGGATCACGCCGAGGTAGCCGTCCCAACCGCCGATCCACGTGCCCTCGACTTCCGGCTCGACGGGCGTGGCGGCTGCCGGCATGCCGTTCTCATCCGCTAGGTAGCGGGGTAGCTTAGAGCGGCCAAACATTCATGGCCTCCCACGCTGCCGCGCCGCCGCTGATGTTCTGCGCGGCGAAATACCCCATGACCGCGAGGACGATCCCGCCCACGATCGCGAGCGCAAAATAGCGCTTGCGGGCGCGCATGAGCGTGGCCATGTCCTCGTCACTGAGCCCGTATTTGTTCGTGGGCTCCTGGGTTTGGTCTTCGGATCGCTCGTCGTTCGACATCGGCTTCCTTCCGCTGGGGTTTGTGCCCAGCCTACTGGAGAGACGCCGCGGCTAGCGATTCGCCGTGAGCACCGCCTCTGCCTCCACGGCCGTGAGCGGCTCGGAGGTCACGGCGGTGAGCGCCTGGCCGGGAACCGGGTACCATCCCGGCGAGCCCGCCACGCGGATCAGCACCTCCCACCCCACGCGCACGCTCGGCGTATACGCGCCCGGCTGGGTGTAGGTGTAGGTGACGCCGCCGTCCGGGTACGTCCCGCCCGGGTCGGAGGTCACGAAGCTGGACTCATCGCCCGGCAGCCACTCATACGACGACGGCGTGAACGCCAGCTCCACCTGCGTGCCCAGCACGGTCACCGACGTCGTGTAGTGCGCCGCCGACGAGGCAAAGTAAACCGGCTTGTTGATGACCACCTGGCCCGACGCCGGCTGCAAGGACATAACGCCGCCATCGATAATCGTCTGCGCGTTGGCCTGAATGTAATAGCCCAGGTCAGCCACGGTCATCTGCGGGGCCGGCGCCGCCGCATCAGACTCCCCCGCCTCGCCCGGCTCCTTCGGCGTGCGATACAGGCAGTACTCCGCCAGGGGGCCCGACATCCGCCCCGACTCAAAGTACGACGCCCCCGTATTCGACCAGTATCCCTGGTCGCACATCTCGTCCACCGTTAGCGCCTGCAGCTTGCTCGTGTCACCGCCGGAGCCGTGCCCGACGCCGGTGGCCGGCACGCCCGACTGTCCGCCGTTAGACCCAACGGTTCCATCCCATCGCGTGTTCGAGGCATCGATATTGATCGCCCCACCACCAGCGTCAATACCCCAGTCAACTGTGGTGCCGTCGGGTGTAACGACGCCGGTTAGCAGGATCGATGCCAGTGCCAAGACGTTCACGTTCACGGCAATTGCTCCTCACCGAAGTAAGAAGAACCAATGATGTCGAAGGAACGAACGAGCAGTGAATCGCCTTCCGCCTTAAGGCCAATTACTAACGTATTCTGGCCCGGATCGACCTTTTTGGCTTCGTCATCCGTGTAGTAAGTGATTTCACCACGTTCAATCAGGAAGTCAATCCTGAAGTCGATATCCCCAGTGGAATAGAAACGTTCAGAGTTCAGGATCCCAAAGTGGACGTCAGACCATGCCCCAATTTCGTTATCTTTCTCGGCATTAGCCTGAACCTTGGCACAGTAGTCGCATTCTGGATGAGCATACTTCTGCCAGTTAGTCGTGTCCCCCGTAGCTACAACGTACTGATAAAGCTCGAAGTAATACTTCGCAAGAACGTATGCATTTTCTATGTCGACGCCGGTCAACTCCGGCTCCGCCGGTGCCTCCATCGCCGGGCGCGGCGGGATCGTGTAGGTGCTAGAGGGCTCGGCGGTGGCAGTGCCAGTGGAGGTGCCAGTGGAAGTTGTTTCGGCCGGCGCCGTCTCCTTGGTGGTACACCCGGCCAGCCCGCTGGCCAGCACGGCGGCAGTCATAGCCATCGCAAAAATTCGCTTCTTCATGAAGCCAACTTATCCCCGGGGCCGACGGCCGTGCTTTCGTTATCCACAGGCAGACGTGGGTACCGGGCATACCCGGCTCGACGCCGCGCTTCGCCTTGCATGCCACGACGACGTCCGCCCGGCACACTGGTGCCCCCACCAGGACTTGAACCCGGGACCAAAGAATTATGAGTTCCCTGCTCTAACCATCTGAGCTATGGGGGCTTGCCCCGTAAGTGTACCAGCGGCCACCGCCAAAATGACATTTCCGCCGGTCACCCCGGCACCGGCGACTCCGGCTATGCAGGCCCGAGCCTCCCCGCCTGCTCGGGAGCCGCCTGCCCGGGAACCGCATGACCCGGCGGCATCATCGAGCCGAAGGGGTTCGCCGCTCGATAGGCGCACACTTGGCACAGCTCGCCTTCCTCGGCCGGGTGGGCGGCCCCGCACCGGGCGCAGCGTGCGCTGGCTACTGCGGCGAGCCGGCGTTCGGGTTCGTCGAGCAGGTCGCCGAGCCGCATCGGGCCCTGCACCCACACGGCGCGCACCGGGCACAGGCTCACGCACTGCTGCTCACCCCGGCACAGTTCGGAGTGCTGCCACAGCTCGGATCCACCCGCGCGGTGGCGCAGTTCGAGGGCGCCCGTGGGGCACGCCTGCACGCACACGCCACACGCCGTGCATCCGGTCACCCCCAGCCGCACGCCGCCCAGCTGTGCCTGGAGTCCTTCTCCCCTGCCGATCTGCCCGCGTTCGGTGAGTAGCTCGATCGCGGCGAGTGTGCGCGTGGTGTCGTCTGCCTTGAGGGGGATCGGTTGGGCGTCGCGCAGGCCGAGGCCCAGCAGCACGCGCCGCGGCATCGCGATCTTCCCAAGGTGCAAAGGTTCGGGTCCGGGCCAGATCGCCCGCTTGACCTCTGCCTCGCCCACGAGCCCCGGTGTCAGCGACTGCCACCTCGCCACTTGCGCGCCCACGCCCGCCGGGTCGACCGGGCAGGGCAGTACGCTGACCTTCGCAATCCCCAGCGCCAGCAACTGGGCCGGCACTCCAATTGAGGAATCCTTCAGGCACCCGTCCCACACCACCAGCTGGCGGCCCCGCCCCAGCTTGGGCGCCACCGTGTGCTCGCACACCACCACGACCTCCTTGGGCAGGTCGTGGGCGTGCAGCCAACGCAGCAACGCGCCGACGTTGTCAGCCATCGGCACCCGTCAGCTCCTCCACGCCGGCCAGAGCGGCGCGGGTCAGGGCGACGACGCCGCGGTACGTCGCGGTCGTCGCCTGTGCCTCGAGCTCCTCGAGGAGCTCGGGAACAAACCTGTCGAGGTGCTCGCCGCGGAACCGACGAATTTCCGCGTCCTTCTCGCGATCGGCCGAGCCGATCACGAGGTGGGCGAGGAAGGCCAGTTCCACGGCCACGTGGTCACGCGGATAGCTCTCGGTCTTCTGCGAGGCATACCCCGCCGCACGGTACTGCTCGGCAAGCTCCTGCACGAGCGGCAGCGGGTCCTCGCCCGTGAACTCCGACTCCGCCATCCGCAAAGAACCCGACGGCCCAATCAGCGAGTTGAACTCGGCGTTGAGCACGTAGACGCTCTCGCCGGCCTGCCCTATCTCAGCCAGCGCCACTAGCGATTGCGGGTCGCGAAGTGGCCACGTCTGCGCCATCGCTGGGTCCGAAAACCGGCCCACCACGTCGTGATTCGGCGCCTCCACATAGAAGCGCGCTAACGAATACAAGGCTGTTGCGAGCTGCACCGAACGCATCTTGCGCTCTGGTAGCGAGTCCTGCCACGGCGTCGTCATCCTACCTCCTGATGTTACTGGCTCACTCTACAACGACGCCGTCCCCCGCGCCCACGCCGACCCGGACAATCGCCGAACGAGACGATAGGATCGGGGCATGGAGTTTTTCGGGATCTCTGGAGGGGAGTTCCTCATCATCCTCGTGGTGGCCGTGATCGTGCTCGGGCCCGAGGCGATCATCAGCGCCCTGCGCGGCCTGCGCAAAGCCATCGACGCGGCCAAGGGCTTCTCGGCGCGGGTGCGCGAGGAGACCTCGGCGGACCTAAAGTCGGCGGGGCTATCCGACCTTGACCTGTCCGCCTTCGACATGCGCGACCTCGACCCTCGCCAGATGATCCGCGAAGCCGTCCACGAAGAAATGCAAGCGTGGATGCAGCAAACCAACTCGCTCAATCAGAAAAAGAACTAAAGACCATTCGCTACACTGGTGTCCCTGGTCATCGGAAAGGAAGCTCTATGAAGCCGACCCACATCCTCATCCTCGTCATCGTCTTGCTCATCATTTTCGGAACCGCGAAGCTGCCTGACATCGCGCGCTCGCTCGGCCAGTCGGCCAAGGTGATGAAGAAGGAACTGCGCGAGCTGCAAGACGACGAGCCGAAGCAGATCCCGCCGCAGGGCCAGCCCTACCAGCAGCCCTACCAGGGCCAGCAACCGTATCAGGGCCAGCAGTACCAGCAGCCCGGCCAGCCGCCCTACCCCCAGCCTGGTCAGGCACCGCAGCCCGGCCAGGCACCGCAGCAGGACGGTTACGCGCCCGGCGAGCAGATCCCGGGCCAGGCGCTACCCCAGCAGCCCTACCCGCAGAACCCGCCCTTCCCCACGGGCCTTGAGGGCCAGGCGGATAGCCAGCAAAATCAGTGAGCGCCCGTAGACGCAAGAATCCCGAAGGGATCATGCCGATCCGCGAACACCTGCGCGAGCTGCGCAAACGGCTCATGTGGGCACTGCTCGGCATCGGGATCGGTTCGATTGCCGGCTGGTACCTGTACGGGCCGGTCATGGACTACATCACGGCGCCGCTCGCCGAAATCACGAAGCAGCAGGCCCTGCTCAACTTCGACACGATCGGCGCGGCCTTTGACCTGAAGCTGAAGGTGTCGATCTGGATTGGCACGATCATCACGAGCCCGTGGTGGGTCTACCAGATCTTCGCCTTCATTTCCCCCGGCCTCAAGCGCCGCGAGAAGATCCACGTGCTCGCCTTCGGGTTCGCGGGCGTCATCCTGTTCGCCGCGGGCGTCGTCTCCGGCATGCGGATGGCGCCCCTTGCGGTGGATATCCTCACCAGCTTCAACCCCGAAAACTCCGCCAGTCTGCTCCGGGCCACCACGTACGTGACGTTCTACATGCGTCTGGTCATGGCCTTCGGCCTGTCCTTCCTGGCACCGGAGGTGCTGGTGGCGCTCAACTTTCTTGGAATCCTCGGGTGGAAGCCGATGCTACGGCACTGGCGCTGGGCCGTGGTGCTCTGCTTTGTCTTCGCCGCGATCGCCAACCCGCTACCCTCCCCCTGGCCGATGACAATCCAGGCGTTCGTGCTCATCGGGCTCTACCTCCTGGCCGTCCTCGTCTCCTTTATCCATGACAAGCACCGCGAGAAGAAAACGAAAGAAAGGATCAGTCATGACTGATGAAGCAACCAAGATGGCGATCATGGGCAAGTGGCTCGACGCCGTCGCCACCGAGGTCGACGCCGACCCCGCCCTCATCAACACCCACCGCGACGAGCTGCTCGACCTGGTGAGCACGATCGCGCACGGCCCCTCCCGCCCCGGCGCGCCGATGACCCTGTTCCTGCTCGGCATGCGTGCCGGCCAGGGCGCCGACGTCAGCGAGCTTGTGGCCAAGGTCGAGGCCCTCGCCAAGAACTACGAGGAGCGCTAACCGCCTAGGTGTCGGTTTCGTCGAAGGCCCGCCTCTGATTCTCCAGTTCGATCAGGCGCGCGAACAGCACGTCCTGATCGGGGGAATCGGGGGCGGTTCTGCGCATCTGGCCGCGCACCTCCGCGATCTGCCGCGTAATGCCCTGCCGGATGAGCGACATCATGATCCCTCGCACGTACGGCCACTGATCCCCCGCCTCGGGTAGCGGTTCCACGGACAGCTGGGTGACCGCCTGGGCGACGACGCCGTCCGCGTGCTCCATCACCTGGTCCACGTACCACGCGGCCGCCCGCTCCTCGGGTGCCGCATCGCCCTGCTCGCGTAGCTGGGCTAGGCGTTCGTCGTAGATAAAGACGCCGCCTGCCGCCCGGATCGCGTCGTGAACCGCCTGGTGGGTGGGGACGGTGAAAGTGCGCGCGGGGAGCTCCTGGGCGTTGGCTGCGCGGGCGAGCCCGGGCAGTTGCAGCATGACCTCGAGGGCCTGGCGCTCGATCCGCTCGAGCGGGTCGCGGATCCGGTGGCGCGGGGGGAGCGCGCTCGGCATCGGCGGGAGCACCTCCTCGTATTCGGGCACCGGCGCATGCGGCGCAGAACGCACACCCTGAGCTACGATCCGCTCGTCCATCCCCAGGTAGCCGGCGAGCTCCCGCACGTACTCCGCACGCAACACCCTGTCCCGGATCGAGGCGACCACGGGCGCGGTAGTGCGCAGTCCGGCCGTGCGGCCCTCGGCGGTATTGAGCGGCAGGCCGGCAAGTAGCGAGCGCAACACGAAGGCGAAGAGCGGCTCGCGCGCGTCGATCATGTACCGCAGGGCTTCGTCCCCGTAGGCAAGGCGGTAATCGCACGGGTCGAGCCCGTTCGGGGAGACGGCCACGAAGGTTTGCGCACCGAAGCTCTGGTCTTCGTGGAAGGCGCGTAGCGCCGCTTTCTGGCCCGCCTCGTCGCCGTCGAAGGTGAAGATGACCTCCCCACCGAACGCCCGGCCCGAGGACAGGATGACGCCCGCGGCCGGATTCGCCGAGTCCCCCAGCAACCGGCGCACGATCTTCACGTGCTCCTCGCCAAAGGCCGTGCCGCATGTGGCCACAGCGTGCGGAACGCCGGCGAGGTGGGCGGCCATGACGTCCGTATACCCCTCGACCACCACGATCCGCCGGTCCTTCGCAACGTCCTTCTTCGCCAGGTCCAGCCCGTAGAGCACCTGGGACTTCTTGTAGATCATCGTTTCGGGGGTGTTGAGGTACTTGGGCCCCTCCTCGTCCCCCAGCTTGCGGGCGCCGAACCCGATTGGCTCGCCCGTGATCGAGTGGATCGGCCACATCACCCGGTTGCGGAAGCGGTCGTAGTGCCCGCGGCTTCCAGCCGTGACCAGTCCCGACGCCGCGATCTCCTTTTCCGTAAAGCCCTTGCGACGCAGCTCGGACAGCATCGCGTCCCACGAATTGGGCGAGTAGCCCACGCGGAAGTACGCGATCGCCTCCGCGTCAAAGCCGCGCCCCTCGAGCAGCTCGCGCGCCTGCGCGCCCTCGGGCGTGTGGAGCTGCTTGACATAGAAGTCCTCGGCCACGCGGTGGGCGTCGATGAGCCGGGCCCGCGTCACGTCGCGCGGACCGCGCTGAACCGGTGCGCCCTCCTCATATTGCAGGGCCACCCCAAACTTCTCCGCGAGGTGCTCGACAGCCTCCACAAACGAAATGTGTTCGATCTTCTCGATGAACGAGATCGCGTCCCCGCCCTCGCCGCACCCGAAGCAGTGCCAACGGCCCACGTGCGGGCGCACGTTAAACGAGGGCGTCTTTTCGTCATGGAACGGGCACAGCCCCTTCATCGAGCCCACCCCGGCGCTCTTGAGCGTCACATACTGGCCGACCACGTCCTCGATGCGCGCGCGATAGCGCACCTCATCGATACTCTCCCGTTTGATCAGCCCAGCCACGCCCCCATCTTAGCGGCAAGCGACCGCCCCTGCGCGCCCGAGTGCCCCGGCTCGCGGGTTTCGCCCCCGCGAGCGCGCCCGGTGGATAACTAATTCCTCAGCATCCCGCAGAACCGGGCGTGCCACAGGCGGGCCGACTGGTCGGTGAGGGAGGCAATCTGGTCGACGACCACCCGCAGCTTCGCGTCCTCCCCCGCCGCCTCGCACCACTGGTCGAGGAACTGCCGCTCGAGGCGCTCCTGCGGATTTTCCGTGATCGCGTCCACGAGGTCCATGAGCAAGGTGCGCTGCTCGTAGTAGACCGGTTCGAACTCGCGCGGGGCCATGACGTAGTGGACGGCCAGGCCCTTGAGGAACGTGATCTCGGCCAGGGTCTCGCGCGGCACGGTGAGGCCCGCAGCGTGGCGGTAGATCGGCTCCCCGCCGCTCGCCTCCAGGCTCACGCTACACACAGCCGACACGAAGCGCCCGATCAAATCCGAGGTAAGATCCTTGAGGCGGGCCAGGTCGCGTAGCGTGCCCTCGTAGCTCGCGGGCCAGGATTTCATGGCAAACAAGCGTTGGGAGGCGGCCACCAGCTCGTCAGCCGGAATCGCCGTGCCGTACCACAGGGTGGTTGCGGCGACGACGTCGTCGACCTGCCGCGTCCGGTCCGCCTGCAACGCCGAAGGGTCGAGCTTACCGCGCACGATCGCATCCTCGATGTCGTGGACGGAGTAGGCGATGTCGTCGGACAGGTCCATCATCTGCGCCTCGGCACACCGGCCCTCCTCGCCCCCGCGCACCCACGCGAACACGGGCTCGTCGTCGGCGTAGTAGCCGAACTTGGGGCTCAGGCTCCCAGCGGGCCCGCCGAAGAGCGGCCAGGGGTACTTGATCGTGGCGTCGATCGTGGCGCGCGTGAGGTTAAGGCCGGCCGGGCGGTCGTCGTCGTGAAAACGCTTCGGCTCGAGCCGCGTAATGACGCGCAAGGTCTGGGCGTTGCCCTCGAAACCGCCGATGCCGGCGCAGATGTCGTTGAGCGTGTGCTCGCCGTTGTGGCCGAAGGGCGGGTGGCCGATGTCGTGGCACAGGCAGGCGGCCTCCACCAGGTCCTGGTCCGCGCCGAGGTTCTTCGCCAGGCTCCGCCCCACCTGGGCCACCTCGAGAGAATGGGTGAGGCGGGTGCGGATGAAGTCGTCTGACTCAGGGCCGAGCACCTGGGTCTTCGCACCCAGCCGCCGCAGCGCCGAGGAATGCAGCACCCGGGCCCGATCGCGCTCGAAGTCGGTGCGGGACGGATTCTTCGAGGGTTCGTGCGCCCAGCGCTGGGTATCGATAGAAGAATAACTCACGCCCTCACCTTACCCGCTGTGGCACAATGGAACACGTGATTGCATCCAACCAGGGTTCTCCAACGGCCTCGCCGCTGTACCGCGCGCCGCGCGTTCCCGGCCCCTGGGCGCGACATCACCTGTGGTACCAGGCCACCCCTCAGGAAGTCCACACCACCAACGTCGCCCTCGGGCTCATCTCCGAATGCGCGCGCTTCGGCATGAACGTCATGTCCCTGCCCGCCCTGATTGCCGACGCCGAACCGGACTACATCGAGAAGGTCACCCGCGCAGCCTCGCGGCGGGGTGTCCGCCTCTTGCCGCACGTCGGCGCCGACGTCGTCGCCCGCGCCCCCGCACTCGCCGCGGAACGCTATGCCATCCTTAACCAATGGTTCGACCACGGCGCCTACGGCGTAGAACTCGGCACGATCGACCTCACCGACCCCGAAGAGCTCACCGACTCCGGCGCGCACATCCACGCCGGCTGGGACACCCGCGAACTCCTCGCCTACGTCGAATCCCACCAGGACGCGATCGTGTCCGCCAACGTGCGCTCCACCTCCTTTGCCGAGGCCAGCACCCACGCCCTCGAAGACTTCTTCGACGTGGTGCGCTTCCAGATCGCCACCCCACACGCCTTCACCCCGGACACCTTCCCCGGCGAGGTCGCCAACATCCTGCAATTCTTCGAAATCGCCGGCGCAATCCCCTCCTGGAACTGCTCCTTCGACGCGCTCGAAAACCGCGCCGGAAACCTGAGCGAGGGCGCGATCCTCCTCGCCTCGTGCTTCTTCCCCGGCTTCCTCCACTTCGAGCAGAACATCCCGGGCCGCTCGCCGTCAGTGCGCCACGCGCTGCGCCTGCGCAACTCGCTCTCGCTCCATCACTCCTCGATCCTCATCTCCACCGACAAGGCGGCCGACGGCTTCATCTGGCTCGTCACCGACAAGGTGAGCATGCTACTCAACTTCGGCCCCTACCCCTACCTGGTGCCCAACGACGGCCGAGTGCTCGTCTCCTCCCTCATCGAACTCCCCGAGGAGGGCACCAACCTTGTGATCCCACCCGGGGAAGCCGCCTGGCTGCGGCGCTAGGGTTGCCCCCGAATTGAGCGCTGCCCCCGAATTGTGCGCGGGCCTCACAGCGGGCGTCAGCCGCCCGAGATCCCGAGCTCGGCCTCGTGCAGGCGCGCCTTCTGCTCGGCGGTAAGCTCGTGGGAGTCGAGCCAGAATTCGGGCAGGTGTGGCTGCTTTTCCCCGCCGGCCCGGCCGCGCGGCCCGCTGGCCGCCTCCGGGTAAGGCTGGTCAAGGTCGAGCTGGCCGAGGCGGGCGCGCAGGTCCTCCAGCGTCTCCACCAGCCCCAGGTCGCGCCGCAGCTGCCCGCCCACGGCGAAGCCGCGCATATACCAGCCCACGTGCTTGCGCATCTCGCGCATCGCCCGGCGCTCATCCCCAAAGTGCTCCACCGCGAACTCGGCGTGGCGCATGATGATCTCGCACACACGAGCCAGGTTCGGCCGCATACGCCGATCCGAGCCATGCATAGCGGCCACGAGGTCGTAGAACAGCCAGGGCCGGCCCTGGCATCCGCGCCCCACCACGGCTCCGACCGCTCCCGTTAGCTCCATCATCGCTGCCGCATCCTCGGCCTCAAACACGTCGCCGTTGCCGAAGACCGGCAGGGACGATTCGCGCACCAGATCGCCAATGACCTCCCAACGGGCCGTACCCGCATAGTGCTGGGCGGTGGTGCGGGCGTGCAGGGTGAGGGCCGCGATCCCGGCATCCTCGCAGATCCGGGCCACGTCGCGGAAGGTCTCGTGGTCGTCGTCGATACCGATACGGAACTTGGCCGTGACCGGCACGCGCCCGCCCGAGGCCTCGTTGGCCGCGCGCACGGCCTCGCTCACGATCGCCTCGAACAGGTCGTGCTTCCACGGCAGCGCAGAGCCGCCGCCCTTGCGGGTCACCTTGGGCACAGGGCAGCCGAAGTTGAGGTCGATGTGGTCGGCGTACCCGTTCCCGACCACCAGCCGCACCGACTCCCCCACCGCCGCTGGGCCCACGCCGTAAATCTGGATTGAGCGCACCGGGTCGCCCATGTCGGGCTGGATCATCCGCATCGTCTCTGGCGTGCGCTCCACCAGCGCCCGCGACGTGATCATCTCGCACACGTACAGCCCCGCCGGCGCAAACGTTCCCTCCGCGTGATCAGGATTCACGACGCCGTCCGGCCCGGCCGCGCCCGAATCGCCGGCGACGTCGGCCAGGGCCTGCTCGCCAAACTGCCGGCACAGCTGGCGGAAGGGCGGGTTGGTCACGCCCGCCATCGGGGCGAGCATGAGCGGGGTGCCGAGCCCGAGGGAGCCGATGCGCACGGCAGGGACGCCGCGCTGCGGCGTCGTGAGGCGAGCGGACGCGGACGGGAAGCTCATGCGTCCGCCTTCCGCGAGGGCGCAATGGGCGCAAGCAGGGTGGCGATCGCCGTGGTCATCGGGATGGCGAGCACCAGGCCGATCGAGGCAACGAGCGTACGGACGATCTCCTCAGCGATCTGGCCCACCGTGAACAGGTCGAGCACCCCGCGGTTGACCAGCGCCGCGCTCATGAGGAGCGGCAGCGAGGTGCCCACGTAGGCGAAGGCGAGGGTGTAGACAGTGGAGGCAATGTGGTCGCGGCCGATCACCATCGCCTGGCTGAACACCTTCGCACGGCTCGCCGCCGCGTTCGCCGCCTGCAACTCCCACACGGTGGAGACCTGCGTGATCGTCACGTCGTTAAGCGCGCCCAGGCCAGCCAGGATGATCCCGCACAGGAGGATGTCGCTCATGTTGAGGTAGGTCAGCTGCCCGGCCAGCGAAATCGCGTCGTCCGACAGCGTGCCCGTGAGGTTATTCGCCCGCACCGACACCGCCGCCAGAACACCCGTAATGAGCAGGCCGGCAAAGGTGCCAAGCACCGCCGTCGTGGTACGGATCGAGACACCGTGGGCGAAGTAAATGGAGGCGAACATCATCGCCGATGCCCCCACCACGATGACGGCCAGCGGGGCAGTACCCACCATGAGAGCCGGCAACATGAAGGTGCCCACCACCGCGAGCGAGGCGGTCAGGCCTAACAGCGCCGCGAGCCCCTTCCAGCGGGCCACCGCCACCACGACGATGACGTAAAGCGCCACCAGCGCCGACAACGGCACGTCGCGCACGAAGTCCACAAAGATATAGGGAGAGCCAAACTCCACCGCGCCGGGATTGAACAGGGCCTTAATCTTATCGCCCACGTCCAGCCCGTTGCCCACCACCTCGAACGGCACGTGGACCGGCACCTCCACCCCGTCCACCACCATCGTGACCGGGTACTGGCCCACCTCGTCCATTGCGCCGATCGACGTGACCGTGCCGATCGCAGTCGACGAACCGGAATAGTTGAGCTCCACCGAACCCACCGGGGTCTCACCCCGCGGCCACAACCACACCAGGCCAACGAGGGTGGCCACCGCGAGCGGCACCACGATCGCCGCAAGGATCAGCCGTACCTTCCGGCGCTGCTGCGGGCCCATGGAAAGGTGGGCCGCGTGCGAGTGCACGTGGCCCACCCCGTCGTGAGAGCTACCCACTAACAGCCCGCCAGCTTCTCAGACAGGAAGGACTTGACCTCATCCATTGGGATGCGGACCTGCTCCATCGTGTCGCGGTCGCGGATCGTCACCGCCTTGTCATCCAGGGAGTCGAAGTCGATCGTCACGCAGTACGGCGTGCCGATCTCGTCCTGGCGGCGGTAGCGGCGGCCCACGGCCCCGGCGTCGTCGTACTCGATGTTCCAGTACTTGCGCAGGTCAGCCGCGAGGTCTTTCGCCACCGACGTCAGCTCCTCCTTACGCGAGAGCGGAAGCACGGCCACCTTGACGGGGGCCAGGCGCGGGTCGAGCTTGAGTACAACGCGCTTATCCACGCCGCCCTTCGTGTTGGGCGCCTCGTCCTCCGCGTAGGCCTCCACGAGGAAGGCCATAAGCGAGCGGGTCAAGCCCGCCGACGGCTCGATGACGTACGGCGTGTAGCGCTCGCCGGACTGCTGGTCGAAGTACTCCAGTTTCTTGCCCGAGGCCTCCGAGTGGGCCGAGAGGTCGAAGTCCGTACGGTTCGCAATCCCCTCGAGCTCGCCGAACTCGGAGTTCGGGAAGCCGAAGCGGTACTCGATGTCCACCGTCCGCTTGGAGTAATGCGAGAGTTTCTCCTGCGGGTGCTCGTAGAGGCGCAGGTTGTCCGGATCAATGCCGAGGTCGGTGTAGAAGGCCAGGCGCTCATCAATCCACGCCTGGTGCCATTCCTCGTCCTCGCCCGGCTTGACGAAGAACTCGATCTCCATCTGCTCGAACTCGCGGGTGCGGAAGATGAAGTTGCCCGGCGTGATCTCGTTGCGGAAGGACTTGCCCGTCTGGGCGATGCCGAACGGGGGCTTCACGCGCGCCGACGTCATGACGTTGGCGAAATTAACAAAAATGCCCTGGGCGGTCTCCGGGCGCAGGTAGTGCAACCCCGCCTCGTCGTCGACCGGCCCGAGGAAGGTCTTGAGCATGCCGGAAAACGCGCGCGGTTCAGTCCACTTGCCGCGGTTGCCACAGTTGGGGCAGGCCACGTCCGCCATCGTCACGTCCGCCTCGTCCACGCCGTTCTTGGCGGCGTACTGCTCGATGAGCTCGTCCTCACGCAGGCGCTTGTGGCACTCGAGGCACTCCACCAGCGGGTCCGAGAACGTGTCCACGTGCCCGGACGCGTGCCAGACCTGGCGCGGCAGAATGATGGAGGAATCCAGGCCGACGACGTCGGCGCGCCCCTGCACGTTCCGCTTCCACCACTGGCGCTTGATGTTTTCCTTGAGCTCGACGCCGAGCGGCCCGTAATCCCACGCGGAGCGCGTGCCGCCATAGATTTCACCCGAGGGGAAGACGAAGCCGCGCCGCTTGGCGAGGGAAATTGCTTGATCGAGACGCGAAGGTGCCTGCTTGGCCACTGTTTCGCTCCTTTCTTTGCCGCACCTGGATGGTGCGGAATACCACCCCGCAGCTGGCTGCTGCGGGTCACCGGAAACCCGGTGGCCAGACGAAGGTCCACTTTTATTCTATGGTGAACGCCCCCTTTCCACGGCCTCGCCCCATGTGGAAGGCATCACCGGAGATTGACTGTCATTCTCAAATACTCCGATAATAGTTCCCATGAAGATGTTAAAAACTGCTTCAGTGTTCTTCGCCAGCGCCCTCGCGCTGAGTGCCTGTTCCTCCGCGCCCGATGCCGGCAGCACCGATAGCGCCGACTCCTCGGCCCTCAAGGTCACCACCTCCTTCTACCCGCTGACCTACCTGGCCGAGCGCATCGGCGGCGAGCACGTAGCTGTCACCGACCTCACCCCGCCCGGGGCCGACGCCCACGGCGTCGAGCTGTCCCCCAAGGAGGTCTCCGAGCTGTCGGACGCCGACCTCGTGCTCTACATCACCAAGCTCTCCCCCGCCATCGACGACGCGATCGATGCCTCCGACGTCTCGGCCGTCAACATCGGCGATTCGGTCAACCTCCTGCCCTTCGCCGAGCTCGGCACCGACCCGCACGAGGGCCACGATCACGACGCCGAGGCCGAAGATCACGATCACGACCATGACCACGACGCCGAGGCCGAAGGTCACGATCACGACCATGACCACGAGGACGGCGACGGCCACGACCACGGCACGCACGATCCGCACTTCTGGACCGATCCGGCCCGCATGATGCTCGCCGCGGACACGATCGCCCAGCAGCTCATCAACCTGGACGAGGCGAACAAGGCCACCTACGAGGCGAACGCCGAGGCCGTCAAGGCCGACCTGCAGGGCCTGTTGGACGAGCTCGAGGGGATCGACGCTACGCAGTGCCGCACGGATTCCTTCCTCGTGTCGCACAAGGCCTTCTCTTACCTCGCGCTTGAGGCCGGGCTCAACCAGATCGGCATCGCCGGTTTCGACCCGGAGATTGAGCCCTCGCCGGCCCGCATCCGCGAGATCCAGGAGCTCGTGACCGAGCACCAGATTGACACGGTCTTCGCCACCTCGGATGGCGAGACGAAGACCGCGAAGGCGATCGGCGATGACCTCAACCTCACGGCCGACGTCCTCGACCCGGCCGCCACCCAGCGTGACCCGAACATGGATTACCTCGACGTGATGAAGCACGACATCGAACTGCTGCGCACGTCCATGGGGTGCTAATGACGCCCGCAGTTACTGCGAGTGGCCTGCACGTCCAGCTCGGATCGGCCCACATCCTGTTAGGGATCGACTTCGAGCTGGCCCAGGGCCGCACCCTCGCCGTGCTTGGTGCGAATGGCTCCGGCAAGTCCACGCTTGTGCGTGCGCTTGTCGGGGCCATCCCCACGTCTGCGGGCACGATCACGCTGTTCGGCACGGACCTCACCGCGCGCCGCAAGGTGGACTGGGCCCGCATCGGATTTGCTCCCCAGCGCACGACGGCGACCTCCGGCGTTCCCGCTACCGCGCTCGAGACCGTCATGGGCGGCCTTGTGTACGGCAATCTCCTGCGCCCCCGGCGCGGCGGACGGGAAGCCGCGATGGCCGCGCTCGAAACAGTCGGGCTGGCCGATCGCGCGAACGAGTCTGTGCAGACCTTCTCCGGCGGCCAACAGCAGCGCATCCTCACCGCCCGCGCCCTCGTCCGCGACCCGGACCTGCTCATCCTCGACGAGCCCTTTGCCGGCGTCGACAGCTCTTCGCGCGAAACCATCCTCGCCACGCTCGCGGCTGAGAAGGCCAAGGGCAAGACGATCATCCTCGTCTTGCACGAGGTCCACGAATACCGCGAGCTGGTGGACGAGGCGCTCATCCTCGACGCCGGCCGTGTACTCGAGCACACCACCGACATCGCTGACCTCCACGGCTCTGGCCACCACGCCCTGCCCGGGCACGACCACGTCCACGAGCACGGCGACAACGCCCCGCACTACCGATCCCCCTGGCTTGGAGGCCCTCTGTGATTGTCGACATGCTCTCCTCCACCTTCATGCAGCGCGCCCTCATCGTCGCGGTCCTGGTGGGGCTCGCCGCCCCGGTGGTCGGCACCTACCTCGTCCAGCGACGCCTCACCCTACTCGGGGACGGGATCGGCCACGTGGCTCTGACCGGTGTGGCCCTCGGCTGGCTCGCGGCCAGCGCCGCCGGCGCCATCGACAAAGATGCCTGGGCCGTCCCCGGCGCGATCATCGCCTCGGTGGTCGGCGTCCTCCTCATCGAGTGGATGCGCACCCACGGCCACGCCTCGGGCGACGTCGCCCTCGCCATGCTCTTCTACGGCGGCATCGCCGGCGGCGTGCTCCTTATCGGCATCGCCGGGGGCACGACGTCGAACCTCAACGCCTACCTCTTCGGCTCCATCTCCACCGTCACCAGGACCGACACCTACCTCACGATCGGACTGACCATCGTCATCCTCGCCGTCGGGATCGGGTTGCGCCCCGCGCTCTTCGCGTTGTGCCACGACGAGGAGTTCGCTCGCGCGTCGGGCCTGCCCACCGGCCTGCTGTCGATCCTCATCTCCGTCACGGCGGCTCTCACCGTGGCCCTGGCCATGCGGATCGTGGGAGCGCTCCTCGTCTCGGCACTCATGGTGATCCCGGTGGCGATCGCCCAGACGCTCTCCCGCTCGTTCAAAACCACGATGCGGGCCGCTATGGCCATTGGGGTGGTCGTGGCAGTCGCCGGCCTCGTCATCACCTACGTCAAGCCCTGGTCCCCCGGCGCCACCATCGTCGTGCTCGCGGTGGGCCTGTACGCGATCGTCGTCGCGTTGCGCCCCCTCGTCATGCGGGCCCTCAAGCGCGATGTGCACCGCCACCCGCACCCCCACCACGCTCCCGACGTCAAGGTCAACGTTGACTGCGACACCGCGCCGCTACGCTAGGATAGAGGCGGAGGTTCCCCATGAGAATGACTAGGCAGCGCAACGCGATCGCCACCTTGCTGGAAGAGACGGAAGAATTCCTGCCCGCCCAGCGCATCCATGAGCTGTTGCTCGAACGCGGCGAGAAGGTGGGGCTGGCCACCGTCTACCGCAACCTTCAGGCACTCGCCGAGCAGGGAAGCGTGGACGTGCTACGCCAGGAAGGCACCGACGTCCAGCTCTTCCGCCACTGCAAGGACGACGGCCACCACCATCACCTCCTGTGCCGCAGCTGCGGGCGCACGGTTGAGCTTTTCATCCCCCAGCTCGAGGACCTAACCAAGGGTGTCGCTAAGGAACACGGCTTCACCGACATTTCGCATGACATCGAAATCTATGGCCTATGCGCTAATTGCGCGGAAGACGCTGCCAGCTAACACTTTCCTTTTTCCCTGAGTGTCGCGTAGTGTAGGCCTGGTGGGACTTATTGACGCGATCGCCGAATTCGTCCGGAGCGGGCCGGTGGCTTTCGTGTACCTCTTTTTCCTTTTCGGCGCGTTTTCCCGCTCGCAGGCGATCTACTGGCTCGGCCGCTACATGGGGTCCTTCATCATGAAGCGGGGCCGGCCGCACGGCGGCTGGCGCGTGCGGATGTACAACCGCATCCACGCCGATTCCACCCAGAACGCGATCGCGGCACTTCGCCGGCGCGGGTGGCCGATGATCCCGTTCTCCTTCGTCACGGTAGGCCTCCAGACTCTCATCCAGCTCTCCGCCGGGGTCATCGCCATGCCCTGGCTGCGCTACTCCATTGCGAGCATCCCGGGCGCGATCGCCTGGGCCCTCATCTACACCACGATCGGCTGGGCCGTGTGGTCCGCCGCCTTCCGCGCGGCCACGGGCTCACCCTGGGCCCTGCTCGCCCTCCTCGTCGCCGCCCTCGCCCTCGTGTGGCGGCGCACCCGCAACACGCCCACCGCGGCGTAGCCCTGGCCGGCTTCGGGCCGTGCCCGTGAGACAATAGAGTCATGGAAGAAATACCCGTACGCCTGCCGATTAAGCTCAGCCAGTTCCTCAAGCTCGCCAACCTTGCCGAAACCGGCGGGCACGCCAGCGAACTCATCGCCGCCGGCGAGGTTGCAGTCAACGGACAGGTGGAGACCCGCCGCGCCCACAAGCTCGCCGCTGGCGACGTGGTCGAGGCCGGCGGCTACCGCGCCAAGGTGATCGAAGGCTAACTACACCACGCAGTCCCGCCCGAGTAGCACCTTGAGCTCCGTGTAGAGCGACGGCTCCGGGGAGACCCAGAAGTTGCTCGCAACCTCGGCCACCACGGTCTTGTTCGGCGCGGCACACCACACGTGTAGACGCACCGGCGACTGGCCCGGATAGCGGGCAAGGATCTCCGCCAGCTGATCCATTTTCACCGCGCTACACGCCCGCTCGTCGATCTTGATGTCGATCGGGTGGTCCAGCTCGATTTCGCCCGCCGGCGGCAAGGTCATCGTCCTGGCAGACAGCTTGACCGGCCCCTCATCTTCGATCTGGGCCCGGGCCTCTACGATGACTACCGCGTCCGGGATCAGGATCGAAGACACCTGCTGATAGGTGGCCGGGAAGAAGTTGACGTCGATCGGGCCGGTGCGGTCCTCGATCGTGGCGATCGCCCACGCCTTGCCCGACTTCTTCGTGATCTTCGTTTGAACGGCGGATATGAGGCCCGCGATCGTCACCATCTGCCCGTCACGCACGTTGTCTGATTCGAGCAGGTCAACCACCGTGGTGTCCGCGGCGCGGTTGAGGAAGTTCTCCATGCCCGATAGCGGGTGGTCCGAGACATACAGGCCGAGCATCTCCCGCTCGAAGTTGAGCTTTTCGCGCTTGTCCCATTCGGGGATGTCAGGGATCGCCACGTCGAACCCGTCGCTACCGCCAACCCCCAGGTCTCCGAAGAGATCGAACTGGCCGGCCGCCTCGTTGCGCTTGACCGGGATGACCGCATCGATCGCCTCCTCCACGATCGCCACGAGCGCCCGGCGGCACTCCCCCAGCGAGTCAAAGCCACCCGCCTTGATCAGGCACTCGATCGAGCGCTTGTTGCAGGCCGACAGCGGGATCTTGTCCAGGAAGTCCTGGAACGAGGTGAAGGGCCCCTTCTCCTCGCGCGCCTTGATGATGCCGTCCACTACGTTCGCGCCCACGTTGCGTACGGCCCGCAGGCCCACGCGGATCTCATCGCCGACCGCCGTGTAGTCGGCCAGCGAACTGTTGACGTCCGGCACCTGCACCTTGATGCCCATGCGCCGGCATTCAGCGAGATACGTGGCCACCTTCGTCTTATCCGACATCTTCGAGGTGAGCAGGGCCGCCATGAATTCGGCCGGGAAATGGGACTTGAGGTAGGCCGTCTGGTAGGACACCAGCGCATAGGCCTCCGAATGCGACTTGTTGAAGGCGTAGGAGGAGAAGGGCAACAGGATGTCCCACAGGGTGTCGATCGACTCCTGAGAGAACCCGTTGTCCCGCATACCTTGGGAGAAGCTGGCGAACTGCTGCTGGAGCACCTCGGCCTTCTTCTTGCCCATCGCCTTACGCAAAATATCTGCCTGGCCCAGCGTGAAGCCCGCCAGCTTCTGGGCGATACGCATCACCTGCTCCTGGAACACGATGAGGCCGTGGGTAACGCCCAGGATGTCTTCGAGGGCCTCCTCCAGCTCCGGGTGGATCGGCGTCTTTTCCTGCAGCCCGTTCTTGCGCAGGGCGTAGTTCGTGTGCGAGTTCGCGCCCATCGGGCCCGGGCGGTAGAGGGCGGAGACGGCCGAGATGTCGGCGAAGCTGTCCATCTTCATCTGGCGAAGCAGCGTGCGCATGCCGGCGCCATCGAGCTGGAAAATGCCGAGCGTGTCGCCGCGAGCCAGCAGCTCGTACGTCTTCGGATCATCCAGCGGGATCGCGTCAATATCCGGGGCATCCTTTCCGTTGACCCGGATGTTTGCCAGGGCCGCCTCGATCACCGTGAGGTTCGACAGGCCGAGGAAGTCCATCTTGATCAGGCCCAGTTCCTCGCACTCAGGGTATTCGAACTGGGTGAGGATCGCGCCGTCCTGCTGGCGCATCATGACCGGAATGACATCGGTCAGGGGCTTGGAGGACATGATGACGGCGCAGGCGTGCATGCCCGTCTGCCTAGTCATTCCCTCCAGGCCACAGGCCAGGTCATAGACCTTCTTGCAGTCCGGATCGTTGTCAATCAGTTCGCGGATCTCCCCCGCCTCCGCATACCGCGGGTGATCCTTGTTGAACAAGTCATTGACCGGGATGTCCTTGCCCATCACCGACGGCGGCATCGCCTTGGTGAGCCGATCGCCCATCTCGAACGGGTAGCCGAGCACGCGAGAGGCATCCTTGAGCGACTGCTTGGCCTTGATCGTGCCGAACGTGACCACCTGGGAGACCTTGTCCTTGCCGTACTTGTCCTCCACGTACTCGATCACCTCGTCCCGCCGGCTATCGTCGAAGTCGATATCGAGATCGGGCATGGAGATGCGCTCCGGGTTCAAGAACCTCTCAAAGAGCAGATCGTGCTTGATCGGATCGAGCTGGGTGATTTCGAGTGCGTAGGCCACCATCGATCCCGCACCCGATCCGCGCCCCGGGCCCACGCGGATCCCGTGCCGCCGCGCCCAGCGGATGTAATCCGAGACCACCAAGAAGTAGCCGGGGAAGTCCATCTGCAAGATGACGTCCATTTCGTAGTCCGCGCGCTTGCGCACGTCATCCGGGATGACATCCCCGTAGCGGCGGTGCAGCCCGTCATTGACCTCCCGCACGAACCACGACTTCTCATCTTCCCCGCTCGGCACCGGGAACTTGGGCATGTAGTTCACGCCGTCGGCCGTGGTGTCGAAGTGGACGTTGCAGCGCTCCACGATCTCCAGCGTGTTCTCGCACGCGCCCTCGAGGTGGCCGAAAGAATTCCACATGTCCTCCGAGCTACGGATGTAGTAGCCCGTACCCTCGAAGCGGAAGCGGTCCGGATCCATGAGCGTGGAGCCCGAGTTCAGGGCGAGCATCGCGTCCTGCACCGTGGACTGATCCTGGGTGACGTAGTGCGAATCGTTCGTGGCCAGCAGGGGCGCCCCGATCTGGCGCGCGATCGCCAGCAGATCGTCCTTAACCCGGCGTTCGATATCCAGGCCGTGGTCCATGAGCTCGAAGTAGAAGTTCTCCTTGCCGAAGATGTCCTGGAACTCGCCCGCAGCCTTCAGCGCCTCGTCAAACTGGCCCAGCCTCAGCCTGGTCTGGATCTCCCCCGACGGGCATCCCGCCGTGCCGATGAGCCCGTGATGGTATTTCTCCAGCAGCTCCCTATCGATGCGCGCAGCCTTGCCGAGCGTGCCCTCGATCGAGGCGAGGGACTGCATGCGGAACAGGTTGTGCATGCCCTCCGTGGTCTCCGCCAGCAGCGTCATGTGCGTGTAGGAGCCACGCGCCGACACGTCGTCCTTCCGCTGGGCTTCCGTGCCCCAAAATACGCGTGTCTTATCGTGGCGGGAGGTGCCCGGCGTCATGTAAGCCTCCAGCCCGATGATTGGCTTGATCCCCGCACCGTTTGCCGCCTTGTACAGTTCGTAGGCGCCGTGCAGATTCCCGTGGTCGGTAATCGCCACGGCAGGCTGGCCAAGCGCCGCCACTTCCTTGACCAGGCGCCCGATCTTCGCCGCTCCATCGAGTAGCGAGTAATCGGTGTGGACGTGAAGGTGCGCGAAGTTCTTAGCCATGGGATTCAGTCTAGCGAGGGCCTCCGGCAAAGTTCTCGGAGCCCGATGTGATCCCACCTAACCGCACCGCCGCCCGCAATTCTACTGGGCCTCGGCGCGTCGCAGTGTGAGGACCATGTCCTGGTGCCAGATCCCCTCGTCCAGGTAGCGCTCCCGGTTCACGACGCCGTAGCCCAGGCTTGCGTAGAAACCCATCGCGCTCTCCTGGGCCGACAGCTCCACGCGAACGTCGTCACCCGCCACATCAAGCGCCAGCTCGTGCATCGCGTTCATCAGCGCACGGCCCACCCCGGTGCCGCGGGCCCAAGAATGGACCGCCACGCGGCCCACGTGCACGTGCCCGGCCTCGTCGATCAAGAGCCGGGCAGTGCCGGCGTCGTGCCCGCCCACCTCAGCCAGGACGTGGCGGGTGGGCGGAGCGAAATCGAGCGCGTCGATCTCGTTGGCCGCCTCCACGTGCTGCTCGTCGACGAACACGGCCATCCGGATCGCGAAGCAGCGCTCGAGCTCCTCGCGGGTGGTCACCTGCCAGACCCTCACGGCAGGCCGTATCCCTCACGCACGGTCGTGAGCGCCCGGGCCAGATCCTCCGCGTACGGCGACTCGAACTCGATGTAATGCCCTGTGGTTGGATGCTCGAAGCCGAGCTTGACGGCGTGCAGCCACTGCCGCTCCAACCCGAGCCGCTCGGCCTGCACCGGATCCGCGCCGTACATGACATCGCCCAGGCACGGGTGCTTGATGGCGGACATGTGCACGCGGATCTGGTGCGTGCGCCCCGTCTCCAGGTGAACCTCCACGAGCGAGGCCCCGGGCATCGCCTCGATCACGTCGTAGTGCGTGATCGCATGCTTGCCGTCCGCGCGCACGCCCATCTTCCACTGATGGCGCATGTCGCGCCCGATCGGCGCCTCCACCGTGCCCGACATGGGATCGGGGTGGCCTTGGATGAGCGCGTGGTAAACCTTCGTGACCGTCCGCTCCCGGAACGCGTGCTTGAGCCCCGAATAGGCCCGCTCGGACTTGGCCACCACCATGGCCCCCGACGTGCCTACGTCCAGCCGGTGCACGATCCCCTGGCGCTCTTGTGGGCCCGACGTCGTCAGCCGCACCCCCGAGGCGAGCAGTGCGCCCAGCACGTTGGGCCCCTCGAAGTTCTGGGAGGCATGGGCGGCCACCCCCGCGGGCTTGTCCACTACGATGATGTCCTCGTCCTCGAAGATCACGCCCATGCCCGCCACCGGCGTCTCGCGCACGAGCGGCTCCTCAACCGGCAGTTCCACCTCGAGCACACTACCCGGGCCCACCTTGGTCGAGTTCTTAGGGCGGGCACCGTCGAGCAACACGTCCCCGCGCTCCACGAGCTCTGCGCACTTGGCCCGCGAGAGCCCGGTCATCGTGGCAAGGGTGGCATCGACGCGGCCGCCGGCCAGCCCGTCGGGAACGAGGTAGGTGTTCACTGGGTTTTCTCCGGGGTGCGTCCGAATTCGTAGGCGAGGAGGGCCACCACGCCCACCACCAGCGCGATGTCGGCCACGTTGCCCACGAAGTAGCCGTTGTAATCGATCATGTCCACCACGTGCCCGCTGGGGAATCCTGGCTCCCGGAAGAGCCGGTCGATCAAGTTGCCCACGGCGCCGCCCCAGACAAAGCCGAGGATGATCGCCGGCACCTGCGCCGAGCGCGCGATGACCACGGGCAGGCCCACGCTCACCACCGCGGCGATCGCCGTGATCACCCACGTCATCGAGTTGCCAAGCGAGAACGCGGCTCCTGAATTGAACACGAGGCGCAGCGACAGGAAGGAGCCGAGGAGCTCAATGCGTTCCCCGCCGCCGAGTGCGCCGAGTGCCCACTGCTTGACCAGCTGGTCGATCGCAATGGTGAGAAGGCCAAGAATAAAGGGAAGGGATTTCTTCATCTCACAAACAAGAAGAGGAGGACACAGCCGCGCCCTCCTCCCCCGAAAAACGAGTTACTGGTTACCCTGCATCTCAACGTTCTGCAGCAGCGACTCGAGGTAGCTGCGCAGGCGCGTGCGGTAGTCACGCTCGAACTCACGCAGCTCGGAGATCTTGCGCTCGAGCAGGGAGCGCTCCTCCTCCAGCTTGGTGAGCGTGCGGTTGTGGATGTCCTCCGCTTCGGTGATGATGCGGGTGCGCTCGGCGTTCGCCTCGGAGATGATGCGCTCCTCCTCGGCCTTGCCGTTAGCCACGTGCTCGTCGTGAAGACGCTGGGCCAGAGCGAGCATCGAGGTGGCGTCCGTGACCTCGTTCACCGGCTGGTCAACCTGGGCGAACTGGGCGGTGGAGGTGGCGTCCGACGGCGCGGCCTGATCGGACTGCGGGGTGGCAAGGCCAAGCTGGTTCTCGAGCTCCGTGATGCGAGCCTTCGCTGTCTGCAGCTGGGCCTCGAGCTCAGCCTTCTCCTTCGTCAGGGCCGCGATCGTTTCGGCGACCTCGTCGAGGAAGAAATCGACCTGATCCTTATCGAAGCCATCCTCGGCGCGCTGGGGTTCATTGAAGCGCATATTGACGACATCGTGCTCGGTTAGCTGAGCCATGTTCTTCACCTCGTGATCAATAAAGAATTGTTGCGGAGGGCATACCCGCGGTATAAACCCTCGTCTCGGCTTAGACTACTAGACCTGCGCCCCTTATACATAACGATTAATCGACTACCCGCGCGCCTCAACCGTTTAACACGTCACAGTTTTCGGCCCTAGCACCCGAGCGAAAGCCCACGTCCCACTCTCGCTACCGCGCGGATCCTAGAGCAGGTAGGCGAAGCGCTGGATCACCTGGACAGCAATGAACAGCACGATGAAGCCCAGGTCGAGGCTGACCCCGCCGAGGTTGAGCGGGGGAATGAACTTCGCCAGGAGCTTCAGCGGAGGGTCAGTCAGCTTGTAGATAAGGTTGGCGAGGACCACCAACGCTCCCGAGGGATACCAATCCCGCGAGAGAATCTGGACGAAATCCAGCACAACACGCCCGATGAGGACGAGGATGTAGAGCTGGCACGCCCAGAACAGGACTAGCCCAAAGATCGTCATCAGGAGAAGGCGCGCGGGGCTTCAGTGCCGTAGGAGTCGATCTTGACCGACTTCGGGGTCAGAAGGAAGACGTCCTCGGAGATGGAGTTGAAGGAGCCCTCGAGGCCGAAGGTGAGGCCGTAGGCGAAGTCCACGATGCGCTTGCGCTCGTCATCGGCGGCCTCGGACAGGTTGAGCACCACCGGCAGACCGTTGCGGAACTCGAGCGCGAAATCGGCGGCGTCGCGGAAGCTAGAGACCCACACGGTGACGATGCGCGCTACTTCGGGAGCCTGGGAGACCGGGCGGATCGGGCTCACGCTTTCGTAGTCCTCATCCTCCGGGTAGTCTTCGTACTCGTCGTAATCGACGTCGTCGTACTCGTCCTCCGGCATGGCCTTCGCTGCAATCTTGTCAAACAGACCCATGGGTGCACCTCTCTCGCATTGGCTGACTCTAAACTATTAGAGAAAACCGGGATTTCCGTGAGCGTCACGGGCGTGTCGCAAGATCTGAAGCACACCGGCGAAGCGGCCCGTCTGGGTTCCGGCGTGCGTGGCGCGGCGGTGTGAAAAATGGTCGGCGGATTCGTACGTGCACACGTCCGAGCGGTAAATCTGGCGTACACCGCACGCGCGCAGCTGGGCCTCCAGGCCCGCGGGGATGTCGAGCGAGGGTGTTCCCGACGACGTCGTGGCGAGACTTTCCGGCCACCTCCCACCGACCTCCTCGGCCAGTTCCTCCGAGACCTCGTAGCAGCGCCCGCAGATCGACGGGCCGAGGATCGCGATGACCTCCCCCTCGAGGTCGGCAACTGCGGACGGGCCGACGCCGAGGTCGAGCCCCGCGCGCCCCACGTGCACCACGGCGCCGCGTTGTCCGCTTTCCTCGACGAGGATGAGCGGCACGCAGTCGGCCACCATGACGGCGCCCACCTGCCCCTTGCCAAGGGCGATCGCGTCGGCCTCACCCACCTCGAGCCAACCGAAGCGCAACCGCGCGTCGAGGGCGTCGACGATGCGGGACCCGTGGACCTGGTCCATCCACGTGATCTCCTGGCCGATGTAATGGCCCAGTGCCAGGCGGTTGGCGTGGACATGAACCGGGTTGTCCCCCACGTGTATTCCCAAGTTGAGCGAGGCGTACTCGCCCGTCGACGACCCGCCGTGAACCGTGGTGAAACCGGCCCTCACGCCAGGCGGCAGCGGGCCCTCGAACCAGTCAATCATGGAAGAAGACACCCTCTCATTTTGCCAAAAAATCCCCGGCGCACATTCGCGCGCCGGGGAATAGGTTGGAGGAAGAAACTATTCGTCGCCGAACAGGAAGGGCGGGATGTCGAGGTCCGGGCGCTGGCGCTTCGGCTCCTCAACCACGGGCACCTCAAGCGGGGTGCCGCTGACCGCCGGGCGGTGGGCCGTCTGCACCGGCTCCTCCTGCTGGTAGGCCTGGCCCGGGGTGCGCTCCTCGGTGGCGGGCGGCACGGTCGGGACAGCCGGGGCGGACGTGGCGGCCTGCTGAACGGGAGCCGCCGGGGCGGCCGGGGTGTCGAGTAGCACGTCGTCGGCCTCGTCGAAACCAGCGGCGATCACGGTCACGCGCACGTCGTCGCCCAGCGACTCGTCCACGATGATGCCGATGATGATGTTCGCGTTCGGGTCCACGGCCTCCTTGACCATCTGCGCCGCCTCGGACTGCTCGCGCAGGCCCAGGTCGGTAGAGGAGGTGAAGGCGAGGAGCACGCCGTGAGCGCCGTCGATACGGGCCTCCAGCAGTGGGGAGGAGATTGCGTTCTCGGTGGCGCGCAGCGCGCGGTCCGGGCCATTGGCGGTGCCGATGCCCATGATCGCGGTGCCGGCGTCCTTCATGATGGTCTTCACGTCCGCAAAATCGACGTTGACCACGCCCGGCATGGTGATGAGGTCGGAGATGCCCTTCACGCCGTTCTGGAGCACCTCGTCCGCCAGGCGGTAGGCCTCGATGATCGACAGGTCCTCCTCGGTCACCTCAAGCAGGCGATCGTTGGGGATGACGATCAGGGTGTCGACGGCGTCGCGAAGCTCTCGGATGCCGTCGTTAGCGTTGCGGGAGCGCTGGAGGCCCTCAAAGGAGAACGGGCGGGTGACCACGCCCACGGTGAGCGCGCCCTGCTCGCGGGCGGCACGCGCGATGACGGGAGCGGCGCCGGTGCCGGTTCCGCCGCCCTCGCCGGCGGTGACGAAGACCATATCCGCGCCCTCAAGGGTGGAGACGACGACGTCGAGGTTCTCCTCGGCAGCGCGCTTTCCCACCGTGGGGTCAGCGCCGGCACCCAGGCCGTTCGACACGTCGCGGCCGATATCAATCTTGGTTTCGGCCTCGGACTTGGCCAGGGACTGGCTGTCGGTGTTGACGGCGATGAAATCGACGCCGGCAAGGCCGTCCTGGATCATGCGATCGACAGCGTTGACGCCGCCTCCGCCGACCCCGACAACCTTGATGCTTGCAGAGTTGTTCAGAGCGTACATGTATCTTCCTTCCGAACTTCAAGTTCTACTTGAAGTTTTCTGTCTCCAACCTCGCGAAAAAGGTAGAGATCTCGGAAGGCAAATTCAATGACCTCGCCGGTGTGTTGCGAGATTCATCGGCTCACAGGCGCGTCCGGCACGGACACGTCGAAGAAGCTCGCCTGCTGGGTGAGCAGAACGGCCAGCACCTGGGCCTTGAACTCCCCGCGCTCGAGGCTACCCCAGTAGACCTGGCGCCCCTCGGTAAGGTTGAGCGTAACCAGGTTGCCCTTGGCCACCGACACCTCGGTCACCTGCGCGAGCACGGCCTGATCGAGCGCGCTCAAGACCTCGAGCCCGACCGAGATGGCCTCGGCCGGGTCCAGCCCGTCGCTCGCCCCGATGCGCGGCAGTCCGGCCGCAACCTCGGGCGGCACCGTGAGCTTCGTCCCGTCCGCCGTCACGGCGCTACACGAATCCTTCGGGCCCAGGCATGCCACCGGCACCGACTCGGTGATCTCGATGCTCAGCGCGTGGCGGTAGTCCTTGGTCACCGTGGCCGAGGCGACCTCCGGGATGTCCCGGATATCTCCGGCGAGGGCCTCGGCGTCGAGAAGTACGAGGTTCTGACCGTCGTGTGCAGCCACGAGCTGTTCGAGCTGCGTTCGGTTGACGATCGAGGTTTCTGCGTATCCCGAGATCTGGTCTGTTGAGTACTGGTAGCGCAGGAGCGGGGAGGCGAGCACGATCCAGGCGAGCAGGGCGAGAAGGCCGACGACGCCTGCGCCGAGCCCAGCCCGCCGCAGGCGCACCCGCCGCGCCTCACGCTTGCGCTCCACGCGCCGGGCATCCAGCTCCCCCTCGTCCGCGCGCCTCGACGCCAGACGGCCGCGAAGCTCACCCCCGGCTGCCCGGGCCGACTGCATGAGGCGGCTGAACGCCCCGGGGCGCGCGAGCGCGCCGGGGTCCTCCGCACGGCCTCGCTCCCGCCGCATCTCCACGGGCTCGAGGTCTTCAGCCTCGGGATCCTCAGAGGCGGCGGAGTCCCCCGCCTCCGCGCTGTCCCAGTCGCCGCTCGCCCAATCCTCGGCCTCCCACTCGTCGGCGTCCCACTCGTCGTCGAGCGGCACCATCGGTGCCGTGGGGATGTAGTCCTCAGCGCTCGGACGCGGCCGGCGCAGCTCACCCCCGCCGTCACGATCGGTGGGACCGGTGAGCTTGCGCGGCTTCTTCGGTTGCCGGGGAGCCCTCATAGCGCCTCGAGTACGACGTCGGCTAGCTCGGTCACGTCGCCGGCGCCCATCGTGATGATGATGTCTCCAGGCGCCGACAGCTCGGCAATCCGGCGCGCGGCCTCAACGCGATCAGGCACCAGCTCCGCACCCGGCAGCTGGTCGGCGATGACATTCGACTCCGCGCCATCCTCCGGCACCTCGCGCGCGGCGTACACCGAGGTGAGGACCACCGAGTCCGCCAGCGCGAGCGCCTCGGCAAACTGCGTGGCGAAGATCTGCGTGCGCGAGTACAGGTGGGGCTGGAAGAGCACCCGCACGCCCGCGGCGCTCTGCTGGCGAGCAGTCTCGAGCGTGGCGCGCACCTCCGTGGGGTGGTGGGCGTAGTCATCGATGACGCGCCGGCTCGCGACCTCGCCGCGCAGCTCGAAGCGCCGCCCGGTGCCGTGGAAGGTAGCAAGGGCCGCGGCCATCTGCGCCGGATCCTCGCCCAGCTCGATGCCCACCAGCAACGCGCCGGTGGCGTTCAAAACGTTGTGCTGGCCCGGAACGGACAGCGCCAGGTCGATCGGCTTGCCGCGGAAGCTCACGCGTGCCCCATCGCCCGTGTCCTCGATCCGGGCGTGGTTCTCCAGCCCGTCCCCGCGCCCGTATGTCCACACGCGGATCCCCTCGGAGCGCGCACGCTCCCCCAGCTCAAGCGCGTCCTCACTGTCCGCACAGCACACGATCAGGCCGCCAAACTCGATCCGGCGGGCAAACTCCACGAAGGCCTCGAAGAAGGCCTCCTTCGAACCGTAGTGGTCGAGGTGGTCAGGCTCCACGTTCGTCACCAGCGCCACGCGCGGGCGGTAATTGAGGAAGGAGCCGTCCGATTCGTCAGCCTCCGCAATGAACATCTTGCCCGTGCCCAGGTGCGCGCCGGAGGCACCGCCGGCCAGGCGTCCCCCGATCGCGCGGGAGGGATCGCGCCCCAGGGATGCGAGAGCGACCGCGAGCATACCCGACGTCGTCGTCTTCCCGTGTGCCCCGGCCACCGCCACGAAGTCTTTGTCCGCCGCCGCGATGGCGAGGGCCTGGCTGCGGTGGATGATCTCCTGGCCGCGTTCGGTGGCAACCATCAGCTCGGGGTTGTCGGCCTTGATCGCGGTGGAGACCACCACGGTGGCAGCCGGATCCACGTGCGCCGCGTCATGGCCCACAAAAACCGTGGCGCCCGCAGCCTTCAACCGCTGCAAGTTCGCCGAATCCTGCCGGTCAGAGCCTGTGACGGCCTCGCCGCGCTCGAGCAACAGCTCACCCACAACGCTCATGCCCGCGCCGCCCGCTCCAATGAGGTGGTACATCATCGCTCCTCCGCCAGGCGCATCGCGATACTGGCCAGGCGGCTGGCCGCGTTTAGCGGCGAGACGCCCTTGGAGCGCTCGGCCATCGTCTCCAGCTGATCGCCCTCGAAGAGGGGAAGGATCGCGGAGCGCACCTTCTCGGCCGTCAGCGCCTTGTTTTCGATGAGAATCGCTCCCCCGGCGCTCACCACGTCGCGCGCGTTGAGCGCCTGCTCGCCATTGCCCACCGACAGCGGCACGAAAACGGCCGGGATGCCGAGCGCAGACAGCTCCGCCACCATGCCCGCCCCCGAACGGGAGACCGCCAGGTCCGCCACCGCGTAGGCGCTCTCCATGTCGGACAGGTAGTCGAGAACAACGTAGCCCGGGTCGGGCGCGGCCGCGCGGACGGCGTCGTCCTTGTCCTTGCCCGTGATGTGGAGGACCTGGACACCGGCGGCCCGGATGTCGGCGGCGGCCTGGGCGAACACCTCGTTCATGTGGAGGGCACCGGACGAACCGCCCGTGACCAGCATGATCGGCGACGCCGGGTCGAGCCCGAAGCGCGCGGCGGCCTCCTCACGCAGGCTCTTCCTCCCACCCGGGCGCGCCGAGAGCTGCTCGATCGCACGCTTGAGGGGAAGGCCCACGCTCACCGTGATGCCCTTCGCAGCGCGCAGCGGAGTGGAGGGGAAAGTGAGGGCCACCGTGGCCGCGAAGCGCGCTCCAAGCTTGTTCGCCATGCCCGGGCGGGCGTTGCCCTCATGCACAATCACCGGGATCTTGCGCTTGCGTGCCGCGAGGTAGACCGGGGTGGACACGTAGCCACCGAAACCAATGACCACCTCGGCGTCGTGGCGCTCAAGGATCTCCCCCGCCGCCGCGATCGCACCACGGAAAATCATGGGAAAGCGCACCACATCCAGGGAGGGCTTGCGCGGCAACGGCACCCGCGGGATGGTCTCTAGCCGAACGTCGGCCGCAGGAACCAGGGTGCTCTCAAGTCCGGCGGCAGTGCCCACGGCCACTACCTGCGTGCCCGGGTATTCCTCCGTAATGGCGTTGGCCGTGGCCAACAGAGGGTTGACGTGGCCGGCCGTTCCCCCTCCCGCAAGTATGATTGCCATTATCGATTGCTCCTCACTACGGTCCGGATTCGTTGCACAAGCCTACCGCGAACCCGCCAGCTCTCCCGAACCCCCGGCACGGCCAGTGCGGCGGACATGACGCACCCCACCATCGCCAGCGTGGCGAGCATGGACGATCCGCCCATGGAGATGAAGGGCAGCGGCACGCCGAACACGGGAGCGAGGCCGGTGACCACGTACATGTTGGCCAGCGCCTGCCCGCACAGCCACAGCGCCGCACCCGCGGTCATGAGCTGGGCGTACCTGTTGGGGTGCTTGCGGCAGATCTCCACCAGGCTCCAGCCAAGCGCGAGGAAGAGGACGATGACGGTCACCGTGCCGAGCAGGCCAAGCTCCTCGCCGATGACCGCGAAGATGAAGTCGGTGTGGGCCTCGGACAGGTCGCGCCACTTCTCCTTGCCCGCGCCGATCCCGGCGCCCGTCAGCCCGCCCGTGCCGAAGGCGAACTGGGCGAAGTCGGACTGCTTGGGCAGGTGGGTGTCGGGCAGGGTAAACAGGTCAGAGACGAACTCGCCGATGCGGCGCAGACGCGAGGGGTTGGCCGCCACCATGGCACCCACGCCCAAGCCGCCGAAGAACGCCACGATCCCCAAATGCTTGAGCCGCAGGCCCGCGAGGAAGAACAGGCCGCCGGCGATGAGAATATAGATGAGGCCCGTTCCCACGTCTCCGCCAGCGAGCACCAGGCCCACCGCCACGAGGAAGCCGAGGGCTGGGATCCACAGCGTGCGCAGGTCCTCGACTTCCTTCAGCTGAAGGCGGGCGAGCATGTGGGCGAGCCACAAAACGAGCGCGAGCTTGATGAACTCCGAGGGCTGGACCGTGATCGGGCCGAGCGAAAGCCAGTTGTTGTTGCCGGCCACGCCCCCACCCTGGGCGAGCACGCCAATCTGGAGCAGGCAACCGATGGCAAGGAAGAGGTGCACGAAGCGCCTGGTCACCTGGTACGGGATGAGCGCCATGACGATGAGGCCCACGATCCCGATGAGGGTGGTGAGCGCCTGGCGGGTCGCCACAGAAAATAGCGTGAGGTCCGGGTTGGCGTCCACCGCCCGGATCGAGCTAGGGGCCGTGGCCGAATACACCATGACCACGCCAAAGATCGTGAGGAGGAACGTGGAAGCGACGACCACCACGAGCGCCCGCTGAATGTCATCGCGGCGGGTGAGCTCGCGCTCCGAGAGCGCCGGACTATCAATGCTCGTCATCGTCACCGCCCAGCCTCGCCGCCGCCGCAGCGAACTTCTCCCCGCGCTCGGCGTAGGAGGCGAACTGATCCTGGGAGGCGCAGGCCGGCGCCAAAATGACCGTGTCGCCCGGCTGGGCAAGGTCGGTGGCCGCCCCGACCGCGTCATCCATCGGCGCGTCAGCATCCTCGGCCACGTAGTGGACCGGTACCTCGAGGCCGGCAAGCGCCGAGCGCCACGGCTCCTGATCACGCCCGATCACGACGACGGCGCGCAGGTTCGCGGCCACCTTCGCCACGAGCGCCTCGAAGCGGGCACCCTTGGCCAGCCCGCCCACGATCCACACGGCGTTTTCGAGCGCGCGCAGGGAGGCCTCGGCGGCATGGGCGTTGGTGGCCTTCGAGTCATCGACGTAGCGCACGCCGCCCACGTGGGCCACGGTCTCGATGCGGTGGTGGCCGCCCGTGAACTCTCGTAGCCCCTGGCGCACCGCCTCCGGCTCCACCCCGACCGCGCGCGCGAGTGCCGCGGCGGCCAGTGCGTCCTTGGCGATGTGCACGGGCAACGCCGTGCCCTCGGGGGCGAGGTGAGCGATGTCGGCAACATCGAAAAGCACCTCGGCGTGCGTGTGGCGGCGGGGAATGAAGGCGCGGTCCACGGCGTGCTCGTCCACGAAACCCAGCTGGCCCACGGACGGCACTCCCATCGACAGCCCGATCGCACGGGCTCCCTCCACTACATCGGCGCCATCCACCATCGCCTGCACCGTCTCATCCCCCACCGGGTAGAGGCACGCCGCGTGCGTGTTGGTGTAAATCCGGGCCTTCGCATCCCGGTAGTCGGCGAAAGTGCCGTGCCACTCGAGGTGGTCGTCGGCGATGTTGAGGCACACGGCCGCGGCCGGCTCCATTGAGTAGGTGGCGGCCAGCTGGAAGGAGGACAGCTCGAAGGCGAAGACCTCCGGCGCGTCCTCACTCGTCTCGCTCACGGCCGTCACGGCCGGGGTGCCGACGTTTCCGACGGCGAGCGCCCGGCGCCCGCCCGCTCGGAGGATTGCCTCGGTCATGGTCACGGTGGTCGTCTTGCCGTTTGTGCCGGTGATGCAGAGCCAAGGCGCGAAGACACCGTCGTGCGCGGCACGCAGGTGCCAGGCAAGCTCGATCTCGGACCACACGGGCACGCCGGCTGCGCGTAGCGCCTGCCACTCGGGGCCGACCTGCCGGAAGCCCGGGGCGATAATCACTAGGTCCGGGCCCCAGGAGAGCAGCGCCTCAAGCAGGGCGGCCGGATCCGCCTCCGAGCCACCGTCCAGGTGGGCGTAGGGTTCGCGGGCCGACGGATTCGCGTCCCACGCCGACAGCACGGCCTGCGTGTGCCGCGCGAGCGCGTCAAGGGAGGCCCGGCCGGAAATCCCCAGGCCGAGCACCGCCACGCGCATGGAGGAAAACTGCGCCGCGCCGGGAATCGAACGCGTCATTGCCGCGCCAACCATTCTGCGTAGAACAGGCCAATACCGGCGGCCGCCATGAGAGCCTGGATGAGCCAGAAGCGCACCACGATCGTCACTTCCTTCCAGCCCTTGAGCTCGAAGTGGTGGTGCAGCGGCGCCATCCGGAACACGCGCTTGCCCGTGGCCTTAAACACACCGATCTGGATGACGTCCGACATGACGATGATGACGAACAGGCCGCCCAGCATGACGCCGAGGATCTCGGTGCGGGTGAGGATGGTGAGCCCGGCGAACGCGCCGCCGAGCGCGAGCGAACCGGTGTCCCCCATGAAGATCGCGGCCGGGGAGGTGTTGTGCCACAGGAAGCCCAGGCACGCGCCCACAATCGCGGCGGCCACGATCGCCAGGTCGCGCGGGTCGCGCACGTCGTAGCAGCCCGGAGCGGGGTTCACCACTGACGAGCACGTCTGGTAGGACTGCCAGATCGTGACGAAGGCGTACCCGGCGAACGCGATCGCGGATGCGCCAGAGGCAAGGCCGTCCAGGCCGTCGGTGAGGTTGACCGCGTTCGACCAGGCCGTGATGAGGAAGTTGGCCCAGATGATAAAGAGGATCAGACCCACCACGATCCCGAAGTGGGCAAGATTAATGTTCGTGTCGCGCACGAAAGAGATCCGGGTGCTTCCGGGCGTGCGGTTGTAATCGTTGCGGAACTGCAACACTGCCGCGGCGAACGAAATGCCCACCACCGCCTGCCCGATGATCTTCGCGATCGGGGTCAGGCCGAGCGAGCGTTCGTTGCGGATCTTGGCAAAATCGTCGAAGAAGCCAATGAGGCCCATGCCCACCATGAGGCCGAGCAGCAAGACGCCCGAGGCGTTCGGGCCGCGCCCGGTGGCGATGTTCGCCATCGTGTAGCCAACGATTGTGGCGAAGATGATGACGATGCCGCCCATCGTGGGCGTACCACGCTTAACGAGGTGCGTGGTCGGTCCGTCCTCGCGGATGAACTGGCCATAGGAGCGTTTCCGCAAGAAACGCACAAGCACCGGCGTGCCGAGCAGCGCCACGAGCAGCGATGCCGCCACCGAGATGAGAATTGCGAGCATTTAGTCCTCTCTCACCAGCGCGTCAGCCACGCGCCACACGCCCGAACCGTTCGAACCTTTTAGCAAGACTACGTCACCTTTGGCCAGGATCGTGGTAGCCACGTCGAGCGCTGTTTCAGATGAGGCGGTCTGTGTGGCGAGCCCGGCCGCGGCCGCGGCGTGCGTCAGGGGCCGTGTTTCTTCGCCGACGCCGATCACGACGTCGACCCCGCGGGCGGCGGCATAGTGCCCGATCGCCTCGTGCTCGGCATCCGCGTCCGCACCGAGCTCGAGCATGGCGCCAAGGATTGCGACCTTGCGCCGGCCCTCCCCAAGCCGCTCGAGGGCGTCGAGCCCGGCCCGCATGGAATCGGGGTTGGCATTGTACGAATCGTCGATGATGAGGATGCCGCCGCGCTCGGAGACAGACATGCGGTGCGGGCTAGCCGCGCCCGTCTCGCTCAGCACGCGCGCGACCTCCTCCACGCCAATCCCGTAGTAGTCGGCCACGGTTGCGGCGGCCAGTGCGTTGGACACGTGGTGCTCGCCCACGAGCGCCAACGTCACCGGCGCACGGCCGGTGGAGGTGACGAGCACGAAGGTGGCCCGACCGGCGTCGTTAACGCTCACGTCCTCGGCATGAACGCCGGGAAGGGCCGGGTCGCCGAAGAAGAGCAGGTCGCGATCGGTGAGCTTGGCCATGGCCCGCACTCGCTCGTCAAGGGCATTGAGGATGACGGTGCCGCCCTCGCGCACGCCTGTCACCATCTCCGACTTGGCCTTGGCCACGTTCTCGATCCCACCGAAGTGGCCCAGGTGCGCGCGGGCCACGATGAGGACCACGCCCACGTCGGGCGGCGCGATCGAGGTCAGGTAGTCGATGTTGCCCATGTGGTCGGCGCCCATCTCGAGGACGAGGGTGGCGGTATCGGCGCCGGCGCGCAGGACGGTGAGCGGCAGGCCGAGCTCGTTATTGAAGGAGCCGGGCGGGGCGATGATCGGCCCGCGGATCGCCAGCAACGCGGCGAGTAGGTCTTTCGTGGTGGTCTTGCCCACCGAGCCGGTCACAGCCACCACCTGCAGGCGCGGGTTCGCCTCGCGCGCCCGACGCAGGCTTTCGCGGGCCAGACGGCCGAGGGCCGCGAGCACGTCGTCGACCACGATGAGGCGATTGGCCGGCGCCCCGGAGGCGAGGGCCACCTCGCGGCCGGCGGTCATGACGGCGCTGGCCCCGGCCTCAATGGCCTGGCCCGCCAGCGTGGAGCCGTCCACGCGCTCGCCTGCGATCGCCACGAAAAGCTCCCCGCCGCGGATCTGACGCGTGTCGGAGACAACCGCCACCACCTCGCCGGTGGCCGGCGCCTCGATGCGGCCACCGGCGTCCGCCGCCGCCTGTTCGATCGAGATCGGAATCATTCGCCCTCCCTGAGCCTCAGCGCCGTGCGTGCCACCACGCGGTCATCGATGTCGATGGCGCGGCCCGCGACGTCCTGAACCGTCTCGTGCCCGCGCCCTGCAATAAGGATAGTGTCATCCTCCCCCGCGCCCATGATCGCCGAGGTGATGGCCCGCTCACGGTCGCCGATCTCGGCGTAGTCAAAGCCCGCCGGAATCCCCTCGATCATCTCAGCCCGGATTCGAGCCGGGTCCTCGGTGTGCGGGTCGTCGTCGGTGATAATCAGGTAGTCGGCGTGCTCGGCCACGGCAGCAGCCATCATCGGGCGCTTGCCCCGATCCCGATCACCCGCCGATCCCGTCACGACGACGAGGCGCCCGCCACGCGCGGCGCGCAGCGACGTCATCGCCTTGACCAGGGCGTCGGTGTTGTGCGCGAAGTCCACCACGGTGTAGGGACGCTCCCCCACCAGCTCCATGCGACCCGGGATCGCCGGGCTGATCCCGCGCTCGCCGAGGGCTGCCGCCAGTTCCTGCGGGGCCACCCCCGATTCCATCACCATGACGGCGGCCAGCGCGGCGTTGGCCACGTTAAAGTCGCCAGGCAAGCGGGTGAGCGTCTCCAAGCTTCCGAGCGGGCCGGTCAGGCTGATCGTCTGCACGCCCGTCTCGAACGCCGAGGTGCCCTGCCAGTCGGCGTCGTTACCCCGAACGGAGAGGGAGACAACCGCGCCCGGCCTGCGCCCCGATACCTCGCGAAAGAGCCGGCGCCCCCACTCGTCGTCGACCATGATGACGCCGCGCGCCGAGTGCTCCTCGTCGAAGAGCAGCGCCTTGGCCTGGAAGTACTCCTCGAAAGTCTTGTGGTAGTCGAGGTGGTCCTGGGTGAGGTTCGTAAAGCCCGCCACGTCGAAGCGGATGGGGTTCGTGCGGCCCTGGGCGAGGGCGTGGGAGGAGGTCTCCATGACGAGGTCGGTGCCCCCACGGGCCACGAGGTCGGCCAGCATGCGTTGGAGGTCCACCGGCTGGGGCGTGGTCAGCTGCGCCGGCATCGCCTCCCCCGCGATCCGCACCTCGACCGTGCCGATGAGGCCGGTGGTGCGGCCCAGGCGGGCGAGCGCGTCCTCGATCATGTAGGCCGTGGAGGTCTTGCCGTTCGTGCCGGTCACGGCGAAGGTGGTGAGCCGCTCGTCCGGGCGGCCGAAGCAGAAGGAGGCCACGAGCCCGGCCACGCGCGCCGGGTCGGCCACAACGAGCACGGGCACACCGACGTCGCCCGCAATCTCCGCGCCCTCGGCGTCGGTGAGCACCGCGGCGGCACCCGCATCGACAGCGGCGCGCGCAAAGCGGGCGGCGTGCACAGTGGCGCCACGGACTGCCACGAAGAGGTCACCCGGGCGGACCTGGCGGTTGTCGGCGCACACCCCCGTGACCGATCCGACCGCGGGGGCGATGTGCAAAAGCTCGGCGAGGTCGGCGAGCTCAGTGAGCGATGGAGGCATCATTTTTCCCTACTGCTGCGACTGCTGGGATTCGATCAGTTCCGCCTCGGTCCACGGCAGGCGCACGAGCGGCACCTGGGACGGGGCCACCTTCATCTGGCGCATGGCGAACTCGGCGGTGCCGCTGAAGACGGCCGCGCCGGTGTCGCCACCGTAGCCCGCGCCCGCGGCGTTGTAGATGATGGAGGCGAAGATGATCTTCGGGTCCTCGGCCGGGATCGTCCCCACGAACGTTCCGGCTCGCTTGGTGAGCGCGCCCGAAGCATCCGGCACCTGCGCCGTGCCCGTCTTGCCCGCCACGTTGTAGCCCTCCACGCGCGCCCGCCAGCCGGTGGAGTGCGGGTCGGTGACCGCCTGCATCATCTCGAGCATCGTGTGGGCGGACTGCTCGGTGATGACCTGGCGCGATTCGCCGACCGCCGTGGGCGTGTAATCACCGTCCACGCTTTCCACACCATCCACCAGATGCAACGGGATGTAGACGCCCTTATTGGCAATGACGCTCATCATCTGGCCCAGCTGGAGCGTGGTGGCGCTCCACGCCTGGCCAAACATCGTGGTGTAGTGGGTGCGTCCGGCCCAGTTTTCATACGGGTAGACGACGCCGGAGCTCTCGCCCGGCAGCTCGATGCCGGTGCGCGCGCCGAGGCCGAAGTCCATCATGTACTGGTAGCGCACCGAGTCCTCGATCGTGTCGCCGATCTGGACCAGGCCCGTGTTGTAGGACTTCGCCAGCGTGCCGGCCACCGTGAGGCGCTCGGTGGGGTGCTCGTCGTTGTCCTTGATGACCTCACCGTTCGGCATCTCCAGCCGGCTCGCCACCGTGAACATGTCGAGCGGGGTGACCGTGCCCTCGTTGATCGCGGCAGAGTACGTCACCAGCTTGCCGGTGGATCCGGGCTCGACCACCGCCGAGACCGCCCGCGAGTTCCAGTCTTTCGGATCGGAGGCAGACAGGTTCGCCGGGTCCGGCGATCGCGAATCGGCCAGGGCCAGCACTCTCCCGGTGCCCACTTCGATGACGACGGCGGCGCCCCACTCAGCGCTCTGGCCTGTCACCACCTCGTTGAGGGCGTCCTCGGTGGCCTTTTGCAGGTCGGCGTCGATCGTGAGGTGGACCGAGCCGCCGTCGACGGCGGGGGTCTCGCGGCGCTCGGAGTTGGGGAAGACGGCGCCGCCGGCCGCCACCTCGTATTGGATCATTCCCTCGGTGCCGGAGAGCAGGTCGTCATACTGCTGCTCGATGCCGGCCCGCCCGATCGGGTTGCTCGATTCTTCGGTCTCACCCAGGTAGCCCAGGATCGTGCCGGCCGTGGTACCGCCCGGGTACTGGCGCTGCATGAAGCGCTCGGGGTAGATCCCGCGGATGCCGAGCGCGTTAATCTCCCGCCACTCGTCCGGGGAGATGTCAGAGGCGATGAGCTGCCACTTCGACTTCTTCTCCCCGCCCAGCAACAGGCCGCCCAGCTCGGCCGGGTCGGCGTCGAGCAGGGGCGCGAGGATCTTGGCCGCGGCCGCCGCGCCCGACCCTGTGACGTTGCCGTCGTCGTCGCGCGTGACGAACTCGGCGATCTCGGTCTGGTCGGCGCGCACGTTGTAGCGCTCAACGGAGGTGGCGAGCACGGCGCCATTGGCGTCCACGATGTCGCCGCGCTTGGCTTCGAGGGGGTAGGTACGCCAGCGGAATTCGCGCGCGGTTTCCGACAGCGCGCCCGCCTGGATCACCTGGAGATAGAAGAGGCGAAGCCCCAGGATCGCGGCGAGGACCATGACCACCAGAGCGGTTGCCCGCATCCGGCGGTTGGTCGTCTTCCGCGCAGCGGTATCGGGCCCCTTCCCGGTTCCCAGACCTCGCCGGATGCCGGCGCGAATCGCCGAAGCAACCGATTGGTCTTGTGCCATCTCATCCCCTAGTCCTGGGCCGGAGCGGTGATCACCCCGGTTTCAAGGTCGACGTGCAGCGCGTTAGTGGCGGGAACCAGGCCGAGTCCCTCCGCGCGCGCACGTAGCTGTTGCGGAGTCGCAACGGCGATGACGTCCTTCTTCAAGGTCGCCTCGCGCGCCGCGGCTTCATTCAGTTCCACACTAATGTTTTTGATCTCGTATGCACCCTGCACCATCCGCGTGTTGAGGTGAAATGCGACGCTGAAAGAGCCGATGAGCAGCAGCGCACACATGAGCACCGCCCCCCAGAAGCCGCGCGCGGGCGCGGGAGTGGGCACCACAGACAGCCCCGGCATCTCGATAACGGGACGGGAGGTGGGCGCGTTCCATGCGCGCTGGCGATCGACAGCGATGCTCATAGGTGATCTCTCCGGTGGTCGGGGTTGGACAGGTGGGATGGGGTGGGTGCGATGCGCTCCACGGCGCGCAGGCGCACGGAGGCACTTCGGGGGTTGGCGGCGATCTCCGCCTCGGTGGCTTTGATCGCACCACGGGTGAGCGCCTTGAGATAGGGTCCATGGCCCTCAAGTTCGAGCGGAAGGCCGGCCGGGGTGGTGGACCTGGTACCCGCGGCGAAGGCGTCCTTGACGATGCGGTCCTCCAGTGACTGGTAGGACTCCACCGCGAGCCGCCCGCCCACCTTGAGCGACTCGATCGCGCGGGGCACGGCCAGTCGCAACGAATCGAGCTCGCCATTGACGGCGATCCGCAGGGCCTGGAAAGTGCGCTTGGCGGGGTTGCCGCCCGTGCGTCGTGCCGGGGCCGGGATCGACTCGCGCACAATCTCCACCAGCTCGCCCGTGCGGGTCAGCGGCTCCTTGTCACGACGACGAACCACCGCCTCCGAGATCCGGCCGGCGAACTTCTCCTCGCCGTACACGCGCAGGATCCGCGCGATCTCGGCCTTGGGTTCGGTTGCCAGGATGTCGGCGGCCGTGCGCGGGCTGGTGGTGTCCATCCGCATGTCGAGCGGGGCGTCAGCGGCGTAGGAAAACCCGCGCTCCTCCTCGTCCAGCTGGAGGGAGGACACGCCCAGGTCCATGAGGATCGCCTCGACCTTCCCGCCCTCGCCGAAGCGGGCGGCGACCTGGTCGACGTCGTCGTACGTGGTGTGCACGGCGGTGAAGCGCTCGCCGAAACGCGCTAGGCGCTCGGAGGCGAGCCGGATGGCCGCCGGGTCGCGGTCGATGCCGACCACGCGGATGTTCGGGAAATCGGTGAGGAACGCCTCGGAGTGCCCGCCCATGCCGAGCGTACAGTCGATGAGTACGCCGCTCTCCAGCGCGGGCGCCAGCAGATCAAGGCAGGTGCGGGCAAGGACCGGCACGTGCAGTGCGTTGTTCGAAGCGTCTGCCACGGCCGCTCCTTTCTTGTTGTGGCCCTCCACCGCTGGCCTGAAGCTGGGGAATTGCCGCAGGACACCGGTGGAGGACCGGCCGTTAGAAGAGCCCGGGGATGAGCTCGTCCTCCCGATCCGCAAACTCGGATTCGTTCGATTCGAGGTACGAATTCCACTTGGCCAGGTCCCACACCTCGACGCGCGTACCAGATCCGATCACGGCTACCTCACGGCCGAGGTCGGCGTATTGACGCAGCGAGGCCGGGATGGTGACCCGGCCCTGCTTGTCAGGAATCTGATCGTTGGCCCCGGAGAGGAAGACGCGGGTGTAGGTGCGTGCATCCTTCGAGGTCATGGGCGCCTGGCGCAGGTTGTCCAGAATGCTTTCGAACTCCGACATGGGAAAGATGTACAGGCAGTGCTCCTGCCCGCGCGTCATCACGAGGCCGCCCTGAAGCTGGTCACGAAACTTCGCAGGGAGGATCAGACGACCCTTGTCGTCCAAACGTGGTTCGTACGTGCCAAGGAACATCTACACCCCCTTTTTTCCCGTTGCCACCACTTTACCCCACTTTGCTCCCCTGGCAAGCATTAGACGCGCCAATTTCACGATCTTTTCCGGAATTATCAATGAAAGATCGGGTGGAGGGATTTTCTCACAACGGGCCGGCGGACAGGCCCGCGGGCGGGCCCAATATCCGACAACTCACATATTTCGGGCGAGCGCGGGCAAAGAAAATGCGGCCGAAGCCGCATGTGGTGGAAAGTGGAGGGCTAGCCTTCCTGACGCTTACGCCACTGCTCGCGCTGCCTCTCCATGAAGTCCGACTGGCCAGCCTGCTTGCGCGGCGCCGCCGGCGCGCTGACCTTCGTCATCCCCGCCGACAGGTACCACAGGCCACCGAACACGACGACCACGCCCGCCACGCCCACGATCACCACTTCGCTCGCCACGCCACCGAGCACCACGAGCAGGCCCAGCACGGCCACGATGAGGCCAATCACCAGGTGCTTGGGCGAGAAGCTGGTCTGAACCGCGCCCCTTTCCTCGGACTTCAAGGATTGCGCGAGATGCGGATCGTCGTCGGTCAACTGCGCCTCGAGCTGCTCGAGCATCCTGCGTTCGTAGTCGGAAAGAGCCATGGTTTCTCCCTTGGTCGGTCCGCACATTCTATCAAATGCCCTGACCCGGACGCTCGGCGCTTTCGCCGCGCGGATAACCGCCGCCCTCTCCGGCCCGTTCCACCAACGACGCCGGCCCGAGCACCCCGGCCCCAAACCGGGAGCGGACCTGGTCCATCGCCGCCTCGGCCCGCCCGCGCCGGCCGTCGTCGCCGATCGAAAGCTGGATCCCCTCCTCGATCCCCGCGAGGTTCTCGGCCCGCACCCCGAGCAGACGGATCCCGCCATCAGGCACGCCAGCCGAGTCGAAGAGGCGGCGCGCGGCGTCGAAGATCTCAGCGGCGAGCGCGGTGGGAGCCCCGAGGGTGACCGTGCGGGAGATCGTGGAAAAGTCCGCCGCGGAGCGCAGCTTGATCCCGATCGTCCAAGATACGAAGCCGGCGGCGCGGAGCTTGCGGGCGACGTCGTGGGACAGCTCGAGCAGGGCCCGCTCTCCCTCGGCGCGCGCAGTGAGGGGTTCGAAGTAGGTCTGCTCGCGGCTGATCGACTTTTCCTTGCGGTGCGGGGTGACGGCGCGCGGATCGTGGCCCATCGCGAGCGTGTAGAGCTGGGAGCCGGCCGCCTCCCCGAGCAGGCCGCGCAGGCGGTGCTCGCCGAGGGCGGCGAGGTCGGCCACGGTGTAGATGCCCTTGCGGTCGAGCTTTTCGCGGGTCTTGTCTCCCACGCCCCACAGCGCGCCGACAGGCAGGCCGTGGAGGAAAGGCACGGTTTGGTCGTAGGGAATGAGGAGGAGGCCGTCGGGTTTGGCCTGGGCCGAGGCGATTTTGGCCACGTGCTTGGTGGCGGCAACCCCGATGGAGGCGGTGAGGTGCTCTTGGGCGTAGATGCGGCGACGGATCTCGGTGGCGATGGCCACCGGCGAGCCGAAGATCTTCCGGGCGCCGGCCACGTCGAGGAAGGCCTCGTCCACCGACAGCGGCTCGACCCGCGGGGTGAACTCGTGGAAGATCGCCATGATGCGGGCCGAGACTTCGCCGTACAGGCCCTTCGAGTGGGGCAGGATGATGAGGTTCGGGCACAGGCGTTTCGCGCGGGCCACCGGCATCGCCGAGTTCACCCCGTAGCGGCGGGCTTCGTATGAGGCGGCGGAGATGACGCCGCGATCCTGCCCGCCCACTGCCACCGGCTTACCCACCAGCTCCGGCTTGGTCAGCAGCTCCACGGAGACGAAGAAGGCATCCATGTCCACGTGCAAGATGGGGGTGCGTGAATCGTCACTCCCCCAGTCTCGCTTGGCGTTACGCGAACGCGGTGCCCGGGACATGGTGCCCTCCTTTCCTTTCCTCTTGAGTTTAGACTGTGGCCATGGCCCGCAAATCGAATGCAGGAATCACGCGCGTCCAGACCGCCATGTCCACCGTGGATCTCGTGGAGCTCGACGGTCTGCTCACCTTGTACGTGGACGGCGTGGAGTCCTCCGCGATCGACCCGAAGGATCCCGCCCACCTCGAGTTCGAGTACATGCAGCACATCCGAATCGCGCTCGACGCGATGATCGAGGGCCCCGTACGCGCCCTACATCTGGGCGGGGCCGGGTGCGCGCTGGCACGGGCGATCGACGCCGAACGGCCCGGCTCGCGCCAGCTGGCCATCGAGATCGACCCCGAGCTCGCCACGCTGGTGCGCGAGTGGATCGACCTGCCCTCCGCGCCGCGCCTGCGCATCCGCGCCGAGGACGCCCGCGTCACGCTCGAAACGAACCAGGGCTCGTGGAACCTCATCGTGCGCGACACCTTCGCCTCCGGCCGCATCCCCCGCTACCTCACCACCGTGGAGGCCCACGCTCACGCCGCACGCCTGCTCGCCGACGGCGGGCTGTACGCACTCAACATCGCCGGCGAGGCGGGCCTGGCCCCGGTCTACCGGGAGGTGCGCGCGTTGCGGGCCAGCTTCGCTCACATCGCCGCGATCGCCGACCCCGCCATCGTCAAGGGCCACCGCTTCGGCAACGTCATCCTGCTCGCCTCCCAGGCGCCGCTCCCGCTCGAGACCATCTCGCGCGCCGTGCGTCGCCTGCCGCTACCCACGGTGGTCGTGGGCCAGGCGCGCCTGGAGGAGTCGGCCGTGGGGGCCACCCTTCTCCACGACGCCGATGTGGGATGGCCGCCGCAGGCCCAGGCAGCGCAGAGCTAACTATTCGCCTTTAGGTGCCTCAGGATCGTCGTCGTCGCGCGAACGCCGGCCGAGCCCCACGCGGAAGCCCTTGCCGATCCGGCGCAGGTCCGAGGTGAAGCCGCGCTCGGTCTTGGTCTTGTGCACGCGGTCGAGCGGCGAGGTCTCCTGCGAGGCGAGGAACTGCTCCACGGCCTGGCCGATCTCATCCGAGGACGGGATGACGGGCGCCGATTCCTCGTTCGTGACGAAGCCGATGTCGGAGGAGTCGTAGTCCTTCTCCAGTGAAGCGACGAGCTCGTCAAACTCGGAGCCCTCCGTGCGCATCTGTTCGATGGCCGCGCGCTGGGAATCCTCCAGCTGCTCCAGGTCACCGAGCGGGAAGGTGGGACCACCGCGGGCCGCCAGCATCTTGATCGCCGCGAGCGCGCCCGCGAAGAACGGGCTCTCCCCGCGCACCAGGTAGAACGGCACGCGCACCCGGATGTTGATCACGGGAACCGAGCGCTGGGCGGCGGCGTGCTCGAAGATGTCGGATAGTTCGGCAAAGTGCTCGGCGAAGCCCTCCACCACCGGGTGCTTCCCCGCCGATTCGGTGGTGCGAATAAGCATGTCCACCGGGCGAGTGTGCGGCACGGGCGCGGGCATCGCGGCGAAGGAGTAGACGGTCTGAACCCCGAAGTGCTCCACGATCTCCAGAACGTCCTCCGCCAGGGCGTTCCACCGGAAATCGGGCTCGGCGCCGCCGAGGTAGAGGAAAGATTCGCCGTGGACGTCGGTGACGAGCATGAGCTCGATGCCCGGCATGGTCATCCCCACAATGTGGCCATCGGAATAGCTGACGATGGGGCGCTGGGCGCGGTAGTCAAACAGCGGGTCCGGGTCGAAGGTGCCGATCCGTTCGGCGTCGAGGGTCTTGATGGTCGCGTCGATGGCGTGGGCCGTGTTGCCGGCATCTACCAGCGGGTCGACCAGGTTGAGCACGAGCGTGCTGACACGCAGGTCATCCGTGCCCGGCTCAAGTGTGTAGAAATGTGCCACGTTCAATCCTCCTCGTTCTACATTCTCACAACGTGTCCGCCGCCGTGAAATATTCCGCGCGTCGGCTTTGCTCACGGCCGAACGTGCATCCGCCGGCAAAAAGGAGGATAATTGAAGCCTTAAAAAGTTTGGGGGTCACCATTGCACACATCCGCCATCGAACGTGCCATTGCCGAGGAGCAGGAGTTTGTTGACGTCGCTTACGCGGCGCTCGACCGCCAGCGCGAGTACTACCGCGACCAGCTCACCCGGGTGCGGGCGGCCGGCGGGCGCGGCACCCCGGGCGCCGTCTCCGAGCGCGACTCCTTCGCCACGCACTACGAGGACAACCTGCTGCGCCTGCGCAACTTGGAGAACCGCCTCGTCATGGGGCGCCTCGACCACAACGACGGGGCGGTGACCCACATCGGGCGCATGACGTTGCGCGACGAGGACCAGCGCATCCTTCTCACCGACTGGCGGGCCCCGCAATCCGAGCCCTTCTACCAGGCCACCGCTGCCCAGCCGGGCACCGTGGTGCGCCGCCGCCACATCCAGACCCGTATGCGGGACGTGACCGGGGTGGAGGACGAGCTGCTCGATAAGGCCACCTCCTCCGACCTCAACCTCACGGGCGAGGGCGCGCTCATGGCCGCCATGGCCCAGGCGCGCGATGGGAAGATGGGCGACATCGTGGGCACCATCCAGGCCGAACAGGACCGGGTGATCCGCTCCGAGGACGCGGGCGTCCTCGTCGTCCAGGGCGGGCCGGGCACGGGCAAGACGGCCGTGGCCCTCCACCGGGCCGCCTACCTGCTCTACACCCACCGCGAGCGCCTGGCCCGCTCCGGTGTGCTCATCATCGGCCCCTCCCCGCTCTTCCTGCGCTACATCGACCAGGTGTTGCCCTCGCTCGGCGAGTCCGACGTCGTGTCCACCACCATCGACGAGCTGCTGCCCGGGATCAGCCCCACGGCGAGCGAGCCGGTGGAGGTGGCCGAGATCAAGGGCCGGGCGGTATGGGCAGACATCGCCAAACGGGCGGTGCGACAGATCGTGCAAAAGCCGCTTCCCGCGCCCGTGTCCTTCAAGGTGGACGGCAAGACGCTCACGCTCACCCCGGACATGGTCGAGGACGCCCAGCGTCGCGCCCGCCGCTCGGGCAAGCCACACAACCAGGCGCGCGAGGTCTACGCCCGCCGCCTCGTCACGGCCCTCGCCGAACAGCTCGCCGCAGCGCTGGAGACCACCGTGGAGGACTCGGACTGGCTCATTTCCGACGTCGCCGAGTCGATCGATGCCCGGCGCGAGATCAACCTTCGCTGGCTGCCCTCCTCCTCGGTCACCCTACTCGAGCGCCTCTACCATTTCCCCGAGCTCCTCGAGCGGGTGGCCCCGCAGCTGAGCCCGGCCGAGCGCGCCGCCCTACGCCGCGAACGCGGCAGCGGCCTAACCCCGGCCGACATCCCCATCCTCGACGAATTGTCCGAGCACCTGGGCGCCTTCGCCTCCGACACCGAGCGCCACGCCAAGACCGCCAAGGAGGCCGAGGAGCGCCAGCTGGGCGAATACGTCAGCTCCACCATGTCCGCCATGGGCCTCGGCGGCGGTATCGTCAATTCCGACATAATGACGCGAAGGGTAGCCGACTCCGACTCCGACTCCGGGGTCACGCTCGCCGAGCGCGCGATGAACGACCGCACGTGGACGTACGGACACGTGGTGATCGACGAGGCCCAAGAGCTGTCCCCCATGCAGTGGCGAATGATCGAGCGACGCAATCCCTCGCGCTCCATGACGATCGTGGGAGACCTGGACCAGCGCCCGGCCGGCGCTCCCGAGGGCGGCTGGGCCAGCGCACTCGGCCCGCTCGCCCAATACCACCGGGTTGAAAGGCTCACCATCTCCTACCGCACGCCCGCCACCGTCCTCACCAAGGCCGCCGAAGTCATGGGCGCTCACGGCCACCCCGTGGGCTTCATGCGCGCCGCGCGCGACTTGGAGGGCTCCCTCGCCTACCACAAGGGTGGGGATGACCAGCTGATCGAGCTGGTTGCCAAGGCATGCGCCGAGCTCGACGCCGACTTCGGCGCTGGGCGCGGGTCGATCGGCGTCGTCGTCGCGAAAGCGGACCACGAGCGCGCCGGGGAGCTCCTCAAATCCTCCCCGCGTCTCAAAGACTGGACGTTGGACCGGCACGGTTTCGATATTTCGGCGAGAATACATGTGTTGACCGCGGGGATGTCGAAGGGGCTGGAGTACGACGTCGTCGTGCTGGTGGAACCTGAGGCCATCCTTGCGGACGGGCCGGGTGACCTGTACGTCGCAATGACTCGCCCCACCAGGCGACTCGACGTCCTGACGCGCGGCCCACGCCCAACTGGTTTCTAGCGAAAGAGTAGACGGTGGCACGGGTCCTGCTTCTTGAAAACCCACACGAGGTCGCAAACGAGGTCTTCGGACAGTACGGGATCGAGGTGGAACGCGTACCCGGCTCCCTGGACACCGACGAACTCATCGCCCGCCTCCAGGGCTTCGACATGGTTGGTATACGCTCCAAGACCAACATCACCCGCGACGTCATCGAAGCCTGCCCGCAGCTGACCGCGATCGGCGCCTACTGCATCGGCACCAACCAGATCGACCTCGAGGCCGCCTCCGACCACGGGGTGGCCGTCTTCAACGCCCCCTACTCCAACACGCGCTCCGTGGTGGAGATGGCGATCGGCGAGCTCATTGCACTCGTGCGCCGCATCCCGCAAAAGAACGCCGCCCTCCACAAGGGCGTGTGGCAAAAGACCGCCGAGGGCGCCCACGAGGTGCGCGGCAAGACGCTCGGCATCATCGGCTACGGCTCGATCGGTTCCCAACTGTCCGTGGTGGCCGAGGCCCTGGGCATGAAGGTCATCTTCCACGACATCGCCGAGCGCCTGGCCCTCGGCAACGCCACCCGGGTCTCACTCGACGAGCTGCTCGCCACCGCCGACGTCGTCTCCCTCCACATCGATGGCCGCCCCGCCAACACGGGCTACTTCGACGCGGAGATGTTTGCAAAGCTCAAGCACGGGGTCATCCTGCTCAACCTCGCCCGCGGGCACGTCATGGATCTTGACGCCCTGCGCGAGGCCCTCCTGTCCGGCCAAGTGGCCGGCGCCGCAGTGGACGTCTTCCCTAGCGAGCCCCTGAAGAACGGTGACCCGTTCTCCTCCGTGCTCATCGGCTTCGACAACGTCATCCTCACCCCGCACATCGGCGGCTCCACCCTCGAGGCCCAAGAGTCGATCGGCAGCTTCGTTAGCGCCAAGCTCCTCAACTACTGGCGCAAGGGCTCCACCGAACTGTCGGTCAACACGCCCAACATCGCCACGGCCCCCGCCGCCGAATCCCTCCACCGCGTGGCCTGGTACCACTGGAACACGCCAGGCGCCCTGGCAGACGTCAACCGCCTGTTCGCCGACGAGGGCGTCAACGTCACCTTCCAGTCCTTGGCCACCCAGGGCGAGTACGGCTACATGGTCACCGACACCGCGGCCGAGGTCCCGGAGGTTATCCTCGAGCGTCTGCAGGAGGCCAAGGCCCACATCCGCCTGCGCCTGCTGACCCGAGAATAGGCTTGCGCACCTCTCCGGGTGCCTCCACGCGGTACTCTTATCCCTAAGTGGGAAGGAGCCCCTATGGACCACATGACACTCGCGCACTCGTACTACGCCGATGGCGTGGCGACCACGATCGAGCCTGTCTCGACCACGATCGACCAGCTGCTTGTCGACGCCACGCGCGATTTTCCCGACCGGGTGGCCATCGACTTCCTCGCTCGCGAGTTCACCTACGCCGAGGTCTTTGACGAGGTGCGCCGGGCCGCCCAGGTGCTCACGATGTGCGGCGTGCGCAAGGGCGATGTCATCTCGGTGATCCTGCCCAACTGCCCCCAGCACTACGTGTCCTTCTACGCTGCCCAGTTCCTCGGGGTGACCGTGGCCGAGCACAACCCACTCGCCCCACCCTCTCAGATCGACGCCCAGATCGACCTGGTGGGATCGACCGTGGTGATCGGCTGGGAGCAGACACTGGAAAAACTGCTGGCAGGCGGCGATTTCAAGGACCGCACCTACCTGGCCGTCAACCTCACCAAGGCCCTGCCCGCCAAGTCCCAGTTCCTGCTCAAAATGCCACTCAAGGCCGCGAAGGCCCAACGCAACAAGCTACGCGGGCGGGTGCCGGACGGGGTGCACTCGTGGGACAACCAAGTCAAGCACAACGCCCCGCTCGACCTCAGCCGGGCGGAGGGCCCCGCGCTCGATGACGTCGCCGCCCTCCTCATGACGGGCGGCACCACGGGCACCCCGAAGGCCGTGGCGCTCAGCCACCGCTCCCTCCTGTCGAACACCAAGCAGATCGAACTGTGGCTGTCCGACCTGGTCTATGGCGAAGAGACCGTGGGCGCCGTGCTGCCCTTCTTCCACGCGTTCGGCCTGCAGCTATCCATGCTCACCTGCGTGGGCCTCGCCGCCACACAGGTGATGACTCCCTCCTTCGACGTCGACATCCTCTTCGCTGCCCACAAGCGCCACCCGCTCACCTTTTTCGGCGGCGTGCCGCCCATGTTTACGAAGATGCTCGACGCAATCGACGCCGGCAAGGTCGCAGACCTTTCGACCATCCGGTATTCGGTGTGCGGCGCGATGGCGCTCGACCCGGAGCTCGCCCGGCGTTGGGAGGAAAAGTCGGGGTTGATGATCGAGGGCTACGGCATGACCGAGGCCTCCCCCGTCATCGCCGGCTCGCCCCTCACCGAACGACGCCGCCCCTCCACCCTCGGCCTGCCCTTCCCATCCACCGAGGTGAGGATCGTCGACCCCGAAAACCGCTCGGTGGAGGTTGCCGACGGGGAAATCGGCGAGCTTGCCGTGCGCGGGCCGCAGGTCTTCCAGGGCTACTACAAAAACCCCGAGGAGACCGAGAATACCCTCAAGGACGGGTGGCTGTACACGGGAGACCTGGGGCGCTGGGATGACGGCTTCCTCGTCATGGCCGACCGGCGCAAGGAAATGATCATCAACTCTGGCTTCAACGTCTACCCCTCCGAGGTGGAGTCCGCCGTGCGCGACATGCCGGGTGTGGTGGACGTGGCCGTGGTGGGCATACCCACAGACACGTTCTCCGAGTCCGTGGTGGCCGCGCTCGTGCTCGAGCCCGGGGCCACGGTGGACCTGGAGGCGGTGCGGGCGTGGACGGAGGACAAGCTCTCCCACTACGCCATGCCCAAGTCGATCGCCATCTTCGACGAGCTGCCCCGCTCCCAGCTGGGCAAGGTCATGCGCAAGAACGTGACCGAGCGGCTGGCGAACCTCGAGCTGGTCTCCGGCCAGTGGCGCGAGCGCGTCTCGGAGGCCACCGCGAAGCGCGCCGAGCGCCTCGACGAGTACGTGGCCTCCGTCAAGGAGCGGGCCGCGCGGATGACTGGTAGCGCGCCCGAAGAACCCCAGACGACCGAGGAGCCTGGGGCGAGCAACGCGCCTGAGAAGCACGAGGCAACCGAGGCGCCTAAGGCGGCCACGGACGGCGAGACCTCACCCGCTGACGAGTAGACAAGTAGGAGACCGTCTCACCCGTGCGAGCCTCCGCCCGCGGCGAGCGATCACGACGAGCAGGTACGGCTAGTTCTTCAGCGCGGCGATCGCCTGCTCGAAGTCCTCGAGCGATTCGAAGTTGGAATAGACGGAGGCAAAGCGCAGGTAGGCCACCTTGTCGAGATCGCGCAGGGGCTCGAGGATCGCCAGGCCCACGTCCTGTGAGTCGATTTGGGCAACGCCGGAGGCGCGGATCGCCTCCTCCACCTTTTGGGCGAGGACCGCGAGCTGGTCGGACGTCACGGGCCTGCCCTGGCAGGCCCTCCCAACGCCCTTGATCACCTTGTCCCGTGAGAAGGGCTCGGTGGCACCCGAGCGCTTGGTCACCATGAGGGTCGCTGTCTCCGTGGTGGAGAATCGGCGCCAGCACTGCGGGCATTCACGGCGCCGGCGGATGAGTTGGCCGTCGTCAGAGGTGCGCGTGTCGATCACGCGCGAATCTTCATAGTGACAAAAGGGACAGAACATGGTCATAAAGCTACCGCCCGCACTGAAGGATCGGCAAGACAGCGCCCCATGTCCGCGCTGATCCACCGCTGCCCGCGCGATGACCCCAACCATGCGCCGGCCCTCGATCAGTACGCCGGCAGGAGCAGCTGGGCGCCGGCTTCGATGTGCGTACCATCGAGCGCGTTGAGCGACATGATGTCACGCACCACCTGCTCAGTGGGCAGGCCGCTTCCCATGGCACTGGCGATCGACCACAGCGAGTCCCCCGCCATCACCGTGGTGACCGCGCCTGCCTGGGGGCCGACGCCGAGGGCGGCGTAGAGGAAGATGGCCAGGGCGAAGGCGAAAATTGCGACCGCCGCAACGGCGAGCCCCGCGAGCACATTGCGCTGGCGAGCGTTCATCCTGGAACGCTGCTGTGCCACCGATCGTGCAGGCGCCGCGCCCCGAACCGCGCGCGCCGCGCCCGCCCGCTGCGCCCGAGCAACCACGGGTACCGTGGCCACGCGCTCCACGGGCCGCGAAGCTACCACCCGCCGGGCCGGCGCAGTATCGGCAGAACCGGGCGTGGGAACAGCACGCAGGATTCGAGCTGAGCGATCGGGCCGCACGGCCACCTTGCGCTCGCCGGCGCGCACCGCGCGCAACGTGGGCCGCGACGCAGGCCGGACCTCAATGGTGGCATCGCTTCGAAGTGCAGTCATGTCTCCTCCTCGAACATACGTTCGTCGAACATCTGTTTGAATCTTACCGGAGGAGCTCCACGGTGTCTAGAACCTGTGTTCGACACACATTAGAACAGATGTTTGAACTCGCTTTGCTCACCCGATAACCTGTAGGAGAAAGTCAATCAGGCCGCTCCGACAACTTTTTCTGGAGCCGTGAGGGGGAGCCATGAGCATCTCGGATCGCCAACTCGCTATCCTGCGCGCTATCTGTTCGGCGATCGCCGAACGGGGCTTCCCTCCCACCGTGCGCGAAATCGGCCTAAGCGTTGGCCTCAAGTCCTCGTCCTCGGTCAAGTACCAGCTAGATCTGCTCGAGCGCGAAGGGTACCTCGCGCGTGATCCACGCCGCCCCCGCACGATTGAGGTCACAGAGCGCGGCCTCGAAATCGCCGGCTTCGAGCTGCAAATCCCCGCAATCCCCACCAGCTTCCATGTGGAGGGCACCGCCGTCTACCGGCTCAACGATACCGATATCGCCATCAACGCCCCCGTCAACGTCCCGGCGGTCGGCCGCATCGCGGCCGGCGGCCCGATCCTGGCCGAGCAGCACGTGGAGGACGTGTTCCCGCTCCCCCGCCAACTCACGGGAGACGGGGATCTGTTCATGCTCTTGGTCTCAGGCGATTCGATGATCGACGCCGCGATCTGTGACGGGGACTGGGTGGTGGTGCGCCGCCAGCCCGTGGCCGAGAACGGGGAGATCGTGGCCGCGATGATCGATGGGGAGGCCACGGTCAAGACCCTCTCGCGCAAGGACGGGCACGTGTGGCTCCTGCCCCGCAATTCGAATTACGCGCCCATCCCGGGCGACGAGGCCCAGATCCTAGGCAAGGTCGTTACCGTTCTTCGAGCCCTGTAGCCAGCCGCTCCAGCGCTGTGAGCACCACGGCCCGGTCGGTCGTGCGCCACATGTCCGGCAACGACGCCAATAGAAAGCCCGAGTAGCGCGCCTTACGCAGGCGCGAGTCCAGCACGGCCACCACGCCCCGGTCGTCGATCCGGCGCAGCAGCCGGCCGGCCCCTTGGGCAAGCAGGAGCGCCGCGTGCGTGGCAGAGACGGTCATGAACGGATTCCGCCCTGACTCGCCTGCGGCCTGGGTGCGCGCCTGAATGAGCGGGTCGTCCGGGCGCGGGAACGGGATGCGATCGATGACGACCAGCCGGCACGTGGGCCCGGGTACGTCCACGCCCTGCCACAGCGAGAGCGTGCCGAACAGGCTCGCGCTCGGGTCGGCCGCGAACTGTTCGAGCAGAGTCGGCAGCTGGTCATCCCCCTGGCATGCCACCGGAAGGTCGATCCGCTCGCGCACGTACTCGGCTGCCCGGGTCGCACCGGCACGCGAGGTGAACAGGCACAACGCCCCGCCCCGCGAGGCCTCGATGAGGTCCACGATCTCCTGCAGGTGCTCATCCCCGTAGCCCTCCCGGCCGGGGGCGGACAGGTGCTCGGCCACGTAAAGGATGCCCTGGCGCCGCTCGTCGAATGGCGTGCCGACGTCGAGCCCGCTCCACTCCCCCTGGCTGGGGAAGGTGAAGCCCACCCGGCCGGCCATCGCGTCGAAGCTCCCACCCAGTTGTAGCGTGGCCGAGGTCAGCACCACCGGTGTGTCCTCGAACAGGCCCGAGGCGATCGCGCCCGACACGTCGAGCGGGGCCAGGTAGAGCGCGCGGTTGTCGTTGTACTCACTGACCCACGCCACGAGCCGCCCTTCACTCACCGCCCCCGAGATCAGGTCAGCACACAGGTTCACCAGCTCCGTCAGCCGAGAGCGCAGAACGTTCTTGGTGGCGTTCGCCTCCTCGTTCGAGCTCGAGAGCGAGGCGACTTCGCCGCCCGCGGTCTGCGCTTTGCCCATGATGCGCGCGATCGTATCGGAAAGCGCGTCGCCGATCCGGATGAGCCGACCCTCGTTGACGGCGCCGAGCGCGTCGGCCAGCTCGTCGGCGACGTCGCCCAACCCCTCGTCGTCGAGCCCAGCCTGGCGCAGCATTCGCGCGATGCTACGCAGCTCGTAGCCGGTGAGCGAGCGCGTGAGCTGGCCGGTTACGCGGTCGACCAGGTCGTGGGCCTCGTCCACGATGTAGGCGTCCGACTCGGGCAGCACGGGCGTGCCGGCGGCCTGGATGCCGAGGAGGGCGTGGTTTGTTACCACGATGTCGGCCTCCTCCGCCTGCGCGCGGGCCATGCGCGGGAAGCACTCGTGGCGCAGCGAGCAGTGCTCGCCGATACACTCGCGCTTTTGGATGGAGATCTGGTTCCATGCCCGGTCGGACACGCCGGGGACCAGGTCGTCGCGGTCGCCGGTATCGGTGGCGAGGGCCCACTCGCGGGCGCGCACCACCTCCTCGCCTGTGGCGGTCGCCCCCACCTCACCCTCGGCGCGCGAAAGCAGCGCGTCTTCCTCGGGAAACCCGCCATCGGCCTTGCGCAGGCAGGCGTAGTTGTTCCACCCCTTAAGCAACGCGACTTCCACGTGCGAGCCCATCGTCTCCCGGATCGCGTCGGCCACCGCCGGCGCGTCCTGCGTGATGATCTGGCGCTGGAGCGGCAAGGTGGCCGTGGAGATCGTGGCGCGCTTGCCTGTGGCTGCCGACCACACCATCGCCGGCACGAGGTATCCAAACGACTTGCCCGTGCCCGTGCCCGCCTCCACCATGAGGTGGGATTCCTCCGTCAGCGCCTCGTAGACGGCGTCGACCATCCGTTCCTGGCCCTCGCGCGGCTTGCCGCCGATTCCTGCCACGAGGTGGGCGAGCACCTCGCGCGGTGTCGCCTCGCTCACGCCTGCCCGCCCAGGGCCTCTACCGCCGCGGCCACGTCCGGGTTGACCCGCGCCACCATATGCGTGCCGGCCTCCTCGTGGGATTCGTGCAGGATCTCCCCGTCCTCGTGGATGCGGCTGACGAGGTCACCCCGGTCGTACGGGATGACGACGTCGACCGCCACCTGCGGGTGCGGCAGCAGCTCCTCGATGCGGGTGCGCAGCTCCTCGATGCCCTCCCCTGTTACCGCCGAGACGACCATCGCGTCCGGGAACCGGCTCCGCAAGGTTGCCACGGTCACCGGGTCAGCAATATCGACCTTGGACAGCACGATGAGCTCGGGCACGTCAAGCGCGCCGTCGACGTCGGCAAGCACCTCGTGGACGGCGTCGACCTGGGCCACCGGGTCGTCGTGAGCGGCGTCGACCACGTGAAGCAGCACGTCGGCGTCGGCGGCCTCCTCCAGCGTGGAGCGGAACGCCTCGACGAGCTGGGTGGGCAGGTTGCGCACAAAACCCACTGTGTCGGTCAGCGTGTACTCGCGCCCGTCGCGCGTGAGCGCCCGCCGCACCGTGGGGTCGAGCGTGGCGAACAGTGCGTTCTCCACGAGCACCCCGGCGTCCGTCAGCACGTTCATGAGCGAGGACTTGCCCGCGTTCGTATATCCCACGACCACGACCGACGGCGTGCGATTCTTGCGCCGGGCGGCACGCTTGGTCTGGCGCGCGTTGCCCATGTGGGCGATGTCCTTGCGCAGCTTGGCCATGCGCCGGTGGATGCGCCGGCGGTCGAGCTCGATCTTCGTCTCACCCGGGCCGCGAGAGCCGATGCCCTCGCCACTGGCAACGCGGCCGCCGGCCTGCCGGGACATCGATTCTCCCCAGCCGCGCAGGCGCGGTAGCAAGTATTCGAGCTGGGCGAGCTCCACCTGGGCCTTGCCCTCGCGCGACTTGGCGTGCTGGGCGAAGATGTCGAGGATGAGGGCCGTGCGGTCGACGACCTTGACCTTGACGATGTCCTCCAGGGCGCGGCGCTGGGACGGGCTCAGCTCGGAGTCCGCGATGACCGTGTCCGCGCCCGTGGCCGCCACAAGCTCGGCCAGCTCGCGGGCCTTACCCGAGCCGAAGTAGGTGGCCGGGTCGGGGTGCGGGCGGCGCTGGAGAGCGCCGTCGAGAACCTGGGAACCCGCCGTCGTGGCCAGCGCCGCGAGCTCGCGCAACGACTCCTCGCCGGCCTTCATGTCATCATCCACCACGCCGATGAGGACCACGCGCTCGAGGCGCAACTGGCGGTATTCAACCTCGGTAACGTCGGTCAGTTCGGTGGACAGCCCCTCCACGCGCCGCAACGAGGAGCGCTCCTCGCGATCCAGCGAATCGCCCGCCCAGTGGCCCCCGTAGGCCGGGTCTTCCTGAAGCGCCGTGCCCTCGCGGGATGTGAAGTTGCTGTTAATGAGTCTCTCCTCGTCTTTCCTCTATTGTCTATCAGCGGGGAAAAAATGGGAAACGCGCCGCCGCCGCGGTATCGTTAGGCCGTGAGCGAGCACTACTTTTCTTCCCATCCCACCTCTGATTCGGCGGTGCGCCAGATCGACGTCCGCCTTCTGGGTGAAGACTACCGCGTGAGCACCACCGCCGGGATTTTTTCACCACAGGGCCTGGATAAGGGCACCGCGGTCCTCCTCCACAAGACGCCTTTGCCCGAACTACCCGCCGGCTCCACCATCGTCGACCTCGGCTGCGGCTGGGGCCCGCTCACCCTCGCCCTCGCCCGCCACTACCCGGCTTCCACCGTGATCGGCATCGACGTCAACGAGCGCGCCCGCGCGCTCACCGCCAAGAATGCCGACGACGCCGGCCTTGCCAACGTCCGCGTGGCCGAAGGGCCCGACAACGCCACCGCGCACATCGACCTGCTGTGGTCTAACCCGCCGATCCGGATCGGCAAGGAGGCCCTCCACGAGCTGCTCACCACCTGGCTCGTACGCCTCGCCCCCACCGGGGTGGCCTACCTCGTGGTCCAGCGCAACCTCGGCGCCGACTCCCTCGCCTCCTGGCTCACCGAGCAGGGGTTTGCCACGTCGAAGCTGCGATCACAGAAGGGCTACCGGGTGCTCGAGGTGCGCCCGAGCGCGCCGTAGGCGGCTCGCGCCACCTCGCTCAGATCGCCTTCCACGTCGATCCACGTGATGCGCGGGTCGCGCCCGAACCACGTGCGCTGCTTCTTGGCCAGGCGCCGGGTAGCCTGAGCGACCGACTCGACCGCCTCGTCCACGCCCATCTCGCCGTCGATGACGGCGATGGCCTCCGCATACCCCGTAGCCTTGCGTGCCGTCTCCCCCTCGCGTAGCCCACACTCAAGCAGGGCGCGAGTCTCCTCGAGCAGCCCGCCAGCGAACATTTTCGCCGCCCGCTGCCCGATCGCCTCGTTCAGCACCTCGCGCTCGCGCCGGACCCCGAGCATGACGACGTCGTCGTAATGGCTGGTGTGGCGCGGAAAGACGGGGGTGTAAGACCGGCCCGTCAGGCGCACCACCTCAAGCGCGCGGATGACTCGCCGCGGGTTTTTCAGGTTGATGGTCTGCGCGCTCACCGGGTCGAGGTCGCGCAACTCCTCGATGAGCGGGCTCAGGCCGCTCTCGGCATGGACGCGCTCGAGCTCGGCGCGGATCTTTGGGTCGGTGCCCGGGAAGTCGAGCTCATCGAGCAGGCCGGAGACGTACAGGCCCGAGCCGCCCACCACCATCGGGATCTTGCCCCGGCCCAGGATCGCCTCGAGTTCGGCCCGCGCGTGGCGCTGGTAGCCGGCAACGGACGCCACGTCGGTCACGTCGAGCACGTCGAGCTGGTGGTGTGCGATACCGCGCCGCTCTTCTACGGGTAGCTTGGCGGTGCCGATGTCCATGCCGCGGTAGAGCTGCATGGCGTCAGCCGAGATGATCTCCACCTCGCCGGGCCCACCCAGCAACTCGGCTAGCTCGAGCGAGAGCGCGCTCTTGCCTGCCGCCGTGGACCCCACCACCGCGATGATCACGATCGCGGGCGGATGGTCGGCAGTCCAAGTCTGACGGGCGCGATGCCCGCGGCCTCATTGGCCAGCTCGGCGCGGCGCTTGACTCCGCGCTCCCAGGCATCCCCGGCGCGCGTGCGGCGAATCGAGAACGTGCCGCCCTCGAGGGCCGAGTCGGCCAGCAGGTGGTGGGGAGCACCATACGTGACGGTGGCCCGCACGCAGTCGCCCGGGCGCGGGCGCTCCGATTCCAGCAGACCCTCCGGCAGGGCCACGTGGACCAGGCGGTTGTCCTCGGCGCGGCCCGTCACGCGCTCGGTCGCCCCATCCTTGCGACCCTCACCCTCGGAGATGAGGACCTCCACCGTGGTGCCTTCGAGCGCCTTCGCGTCCTCGGCGCTGATGCGCTCCTGGAGGGCGACCAGCCTGTTGAGCCGGTCCTTCGCCACCTCCTCCGGCACCTGGTCGGCCATGTCGGCCGCCGGGGTGCCCGGGCGCGGCGAATAGATGAAGGTAAAGGCCGAGCTGAAGCGCGAGGCCTCCACCACGTCGAGCGTGGCCTGGAAGTCCTCCTCGGTCTCTCCGGGGAAGCCCACGATGATATCGGTGGTGATCGCGGCGTTCGGGATCTTCGCCCGCACGCGGTCCAGGATCCCAAGGAAGCGCTCGGAACGGTACGAACGGCGCATGGCCCGCAGGATCCGATCCGAGCCGGACTGCAGGGGCATGTGAAGGGAGGGCATGACGTTCGGGGTCTTAGCCATCGCGGCGATCACATCGTCAGTGAAGGCGGCCGGGTGCGGTGAGGTGAAGCGCACGCGCTCCAGGCCCTCGATCTCACCCGTGGCCCGCAGCAACTTGGCGAACGCGCCGCGGTCACCAAAACCAACGCCATATGAATTGACGTTCTGGCCGAGCAGAGTCACCTCGATGGCACCCTCAGCCACCACGGCCTCGACTTCGGACAGGACCTCCCCCGGCCGCCGGTCCCGTTCCTTGCCGCGCAGGTGCGGCACGATGCAAAACGTGCACGTGTTGTTACAGCCCACCGAGATGGAGACCCACGCAGCGTAAACCGACTCGCGATGCGTGGGCAGGGTGGAGGGGAAAACCTTGAGCGACTCCTCAATCTCCACCGCCGCCTCATCATTGTGCCGGGCGCGCTCGAGCAACGCGGGCAGCACGTCAAGGTTGTGGGTGCCCAGGACGACGTCAACCCACGGCGCCTTCTCCACGATCCCGCCACGCAGCTGCTGGGCTAGGCACCCGCCCACGGCGATCTGCATGCCGGGGCGCTGACGCTTGACGGCCGCGAGCTGGCCGAGGTTGCCGAACAGCTTGGTGGCCGCGTTCTCGCGCACGGAGCACGTGTTGATCACCAGTACATCCGCGCCCTCGTCCCCCGCGTCGGTGGCGCGCGCCGCCTTGTCGGGCACCTCGGACACGGGCACATACCCGGCCGCGTCGAGGAGGCCGGCCAGGCGCTCGGAATCGTGGACGTTCATCTGGCACCCGAGGGTGCGCACCGCGTAAGTCTTCAGCTCAGTCATCCCCGCCAGTCTACTGGCAAACGTCCGCGGCCCCACCTCCCACATCTGCGAGATGGCGCACCTAACCGAGAGCCGCCTCCATCGCCTGCCGAATGTGTTCCGGGCTAAACCCGCGCCGGCCGAGCGCGCCATAGAGGCGCCGGCGCTTCTTCTCTTCCTCCAGGCCAGCCATCGATGCCGCCTTCTTGCGAGCAAACGCGATGGCCGCCGCCAGCTCATCCTCCACCGTTATCTGCTCCAGCGCCCGCTGGGCCAGCTCACCCTCCACGCCCTTGGCGCGCAGTTCCTGGGCAAGCACGCGCCGTGTGGTCACCTTCCCCTCGAACTTCGAACGCACGTACATGTACGCAAAGCGCTCGTCATCCACAAGTCCCGCGTCCACGAACGCCTGGAGCGTTGCCTGCGCGATCTCATCGGGCACGAGGTTGCGTTCCATCGCATCACGGAGCTGCCGGCGCGAGCGCTCCTGCGCCGCGAGCAGCCGGTAGCACAGGTTGCGGGCGTAGACGTGCCAGTCCTCTTCGTTGCGGGCCGCCGCCCGCGCAGCCCGGCGCTCCACGAAGTCGCGCCGGCGCCGCGGGCGGGGGTCCTCAGAGTAGTCGACCACTACTCATCAACCTCAGCCATCTCCTCCTCGGTGGCCGCGCCTTCGCCCACCCCGAGCTGGGCCTTGACCTTAACCTCGATCTCCTCGGATATCTCCGGATTGTCCTTGAGAAACTGGCGCACCTTCTCCTTGCCCTGGCCCAACTGGTCACCCTCATAGGTGTACCAGGAACCGGACTTGCGGATGACGCCGGCATCCACCGCCATGTCGATGATGCCGCCCTCCTTCGAGATGCCCTGGCCGTAGAGGATGTCGAACTCGGCCTGCTTGAATGGCGGGGCCATCTTGTTCTTCACCACCTTCACGCGCGTGCGGTTGCCCACCGGCATCGAGCCTTCCTTCAAGGTCTCAATGCGGCGCACGTCCAGGCGCACCGAGGAGTAGAACTTGAGGGCGCGCCCGCCCGTGGTGGTTTCCGGGTTGCCGTAGAAGACGCCGATCTTCTCACGCAGTTGGTTGATGAAGATCGCGGTGGTGCCCGAGGCGGACAGAGCGCCCGTAAGCTTACGTAGCGCCTGGGACATGAGCCGGGCCTGGAGGCCGACGTGCGAATCGCCCATGTCGCCCTCAATCTCGGCCTTCGGCACGAGCGCCGCCACCGAGTCAACCACGATGATGTCCAGCGCACCTGAACGGATCAGCATGTCCGCGATCTCAAGCGCCTGTTCGCCCGTATCGGGCTGGGAGACGATGAGCGCGTCCGTATCCACGCCGAGCTTCTTGGCATATTCCGGATCTAGCGCGTGTTCGGCGTCGATAAAGGCGGCAATACCGCCAGCCGCCTGCGCGGAGGCAACCGCGTGCAGGGCCACGGTGGTTTTACCCGAGGACTCCGGGCCGTAGATCTCAACGATTCGACCCCGCGGGAGGCCGCCGATGCCGAGTGCGACATCGAGTGCGAGCGAGCCGGTGGGGATCACCTTCACGCGCACCTCCGGCGCGTCCCCGAGGCGCATTGCCGATCCCTTACCAAATTGACGATCGATCTGCCCGAGCGCGGTTGCCAGTGCCTTTTCGCGATCGGCGGTTTCCTTCTTTGCCATGTTTCTCCTCACGTATTGGGGCCGTGTGGGCCGGTTGATAGAACAGGTCTTTTTTGGTGTGCGCCCTCCCCGAGCGCCATACCAGCAACGATATGCCCGACCTCCGACATTCTTTTTCTGCACCCCCTGAAATTGGGGTTAGGTGTGCGAAACGAGTTGCCGTGGATAACTTTAGCCGAACATTCGTTCGAGATGGCAAGCTCCCCCGCGTGTCGCGCACAACAAAAGGGGCGACCCCGCAGGATCGCCCCTCTCATTGCTATTTGCTTTTCCTATGCAGGTATTCGTAGGATTCCGGCAGGTCCATCGCCACGCGCAAGGCGTGCCACACCTCCTGCGGATCGGTGTCCGCGATCGCCTCCGCCGCCGGCCGCGACCCCAGTTCCGGGATCACGAGGTCATGTGCGAGGGCGAGGCCACGCACATTCGGAAACGCCCGCTCAACAACCTCCCAAAATTCGGAGTGCCTCATCGAGTGGGCGCGAGCTCACCGGCGAGGAGGGCCTCGGCAGTATCCGGGATGCGAACCCCGGCCGCGCGCGCCGCCTGCATCTTGCGCACCATCGGCGGGGTGCGGCCCTCGGCCACGTCGATGCGGTCAGCAACGAGGCGCAGCACGTGGCTCATGGGGACATTCAACGCGCGGCAGATCGAGTGCAGCAGCTCCGAAGATGCTTCCTTCTGCCCACGCTCAACTTCCGACAGGTAACCGAGGGAGACTCGCGCGCCTGACGACACCTCGCGCAGGGTGCGCCCCTGACGCTGGCGGTAATCCCGCAGGACATCCCCCAGTTCGCGGCGGAACAGGACGGTCTCAGTGCGGGTGGCTTCATTCATCATGTCTACTCTCATTCTGCTAGTAGCCTTCACTCATGGCTAACTTCGCGTCTTGAGAAGATATTCCCATTCGAAGCTGAAAGTTCCCTGAGAGGCTCGTTGGAGTTTACCGCTACTTTGCACTTGCGCGTTCGATTATCCCCAGGGCTTCCAAAACGGCGGCGTTGCGCACCTCATCGCGGTTTCCCGCGAAGTGAAACAGCTCCGACGTCGTGCCCTGCGGCGTGCGAATGCCGATCCACACGGTCCCGGCCTCGTGCCCGTCCGCGCTTCCAGGCCCGGCGACGCCCGTGGTGGCCACGGCGTAGTCGGCGTCGAAAAGTTTGGCCACGCCCGCAGCCATCTGCTCGGCGACGACGCCGTCCACCGGTCCCGTCTCCTCCAGCCGCGCCCGGCTCACCCCGAGGATGACAGCTTTCGCTTCGCTCGCATAGGCGACGACGCCGCCCTGGAAGCACGCCGAGGCCCCCGGCACGGAGACGATGGCCGACGCCACGCGCCCGCCGGTCAAGGATTCGGCCACCGCGATGGTCCTCCCCCGCTCCGTCAGCGAGGCGATGAGGGCGGGGAGGTGGGTGACGGCGTCAGTCCTCGCCAATGTTGCGCGCCTCCCGGATGTATTCGACCGCCGAGGTCAGCGCGAAGAAGAGCGCGATCGCGATGAGCCCGTAGGACATCCACATGATCGCGGTGGCGAGTGCGGAGGGGAGGAACGAGTACCACGGGATGATGAGCATACCCGCGCCCACCGACTGTGCCATCATCTTGATCTTGCCGCCGCGGCCCGCGGACATCACCTTCTTCTTCACCACCACCATGCGCATGATGGTGATGCCGGCCTCACGCACGATGAACACGATCGTCACCCACCACCACAGGATCCCGTGCGCCGAAAGCATGACGAGGGCGGAGATGATCAGGAACTTGTCCGCGATCGAGTCGGCGAGCTTGCCGAAGTTCGTGATCAGGCCGCGGCTGCGGGCCAGGTGCCCGTCGAGCTTGTCGGTGAAGGCGGCGAGTGCGAAGATCGCCCAGGACAGCCAGCTGCGAGCAGGCGTGGGGTCAAGAAACGCCCAGATGAAGACGGGCACCAGCACGAGCCGGAGTACCGTCAATGCGTTTGCGATGTTGACCAAAGGTACCTGACGTTTCTCTTCCACTCCTCTACTGTAGATCATGTCCACGTTAAATAAAGCTCACTGGAGGCCGCGTTGAAAAAGCCCGTCACACTCGCCGCACTGACGATCGTGCTCGCCCTCGGCGCGTGTAGCGACTCAACAGGCTCCGCCTCCTCGCCCACGACGCCGTCTGGCCCGTCCACGTCCAACGCTCCGGCCATGCCCACCCCGACGCCGAGCCCGACGCCGACCGCGGACCCGGAGTACTTCACGGTCAGTTCGGGCGGGGACATCCTTTTGCACCTGTCGGTCAACGAGGCGGCCCGGATCGCCGGGGAGACCTACGACTACACCCCGTACTACGCCCCGATCAAGGATTACATCGCGAACTCGGACGTGGCGATCTGCGCGCTTGAGATCCCGATCGTCGGCCCGGATCAGATGCCCTCGAACTACCCCAACTTCGGCGCGCCTTACGACCTGGCGGCGTCACTTGCCGAGATCGGCTTCGACGGTTGTGCGTTCGCCACCAACCACACGATGGACCGCGGCTTTGGCGGGGTGGAGACCACGATCGAGGCGCTGTCCGGCGCGGGGATGGGCTGGGCCGGCGCGGCCCGAACCCAGGACGAGGCCGAGCAGATTCAGTTCTACACGGTCGAGGGCGTCAACCACACGGTGAAGATTGCCCACATCTCGGCCACCACGCTCACCAACGGCATCCCGATCCCGGACGATCACCCCTATTCGTGGAACGTGGTGGGTGAGCTCGGCTCCCCCGTCGAGACGGTGGTGGAGGACGCTAAGCGGGCGCGCGAGCTCGGGGCTGACATCGTCATCGTCTCCATGCACTGGGGAACCGAGTACGTCTCCGAACCCATCGCCGAACAGGTCGATATCGCCCAGCTCCTGGCCGACTCCGGCGAGGTCGACCTCGTCTTCGGCAACCACTCTCACGTCCCCGAACCGCTCGCCAAACTCCCGGGCGGCCCCACCGGGGACGGCATGTGGGTGGTCTACTCGATGGGCAACCAGATCTCGGGCCAGACGGTGGAAAACCACGGCTACCGCGTCACCACGGGCCTCATCACCACCGCCACGATCGAGGCAAACGACGACGGGGCGGCCGTCGTCGACTTCGACTGGATGGCCGTCACCCAGGACCGGCGCGCCGGCGAAAAGCTACACCCGCTCCTGCCTCTCACGCTCGGCGAATATCCCGAGGACCTGCGCCTGTCGGCCCAGGAGATCGCTGGGCGGGCCGAAGTGACCTACCCCGTTATGGAAACCTCCGGGCCCGAGCGCACCGCTCCACCCGAGGCCACGGGGGCCACGGTCACCAGCTCACGCGAGTAGCTAGTCGCGGCCGGTGAGCTGCCAGGCGTCCTCGTCCGGGTCATCCTCTTCCGGCTCGTAGGCGAGTGGGTCGGTGGCGTAGCGGTCGTTGTTGAGGACGACCGTGCGGTCGGCTGGCACGTCCTCGCTCGCCCCGTCCTCGTCCAGGTCCACGCCCGCACCCGCCTCCCCGTTGGCATACGGGCGGGATTCGGCGTCGGGTTCGCGGGCCACGTCGGCGTCGCCGAAGTCGGCGTCGGCGTAACGGTCCTCGCCCTCGGGATCGTGAAGGGAGACGTCCTCGCCGCGGATCATCGCGAGCACAGTGGGCAGCTGTTCGGGGGTGGCGAGCACCTCGCGTGCCTTCGAGCCCTCCGAGGGGCCGACCACCTCGCGGGCCTCGAGCAGGTCCATCATGCGGCCCGCCTTGGCAAAGCCGATGCGGAGCTTGCGCTGGAGCATGGAGGTCGAGCCGAACTGGGTGGTGACCACGAGCTCGGCGGCCTGGAGAAGGATGTCGAGGTCGTCACCGATCTCCTCGTCGATCACGCGCTTTTCAGCCTTGGGGATCACGTCCTCGCGGTAGACCGGCTGCATCTGGACCTTGACGTGCTTGACCACGGCCGCGATCTCGTCCTCCGTGACCCACGCGCCCTGCACGCGCATCGGTTTCGACGCGCCCGACGGCATGAAGAGCGCGTCACCCATGCCGATAAGCTTCTCGGCGCCCGAGGAGTCGAGGATCACGCGGGAGTCAGCGAGCGAGGACGTCATGAACGCCAGGCGCGAGGGGATGTTCGCCTTGATCAGGCCCGTCACCACGTCCACCGACGGGCGCTGGGTGGCCAGCACCAGGTGGATGCCCGCGGCGCGCGCGAGCTGGGTGATGCGCTGAATCGAGGCCTCCACGTCGCGCGGGGCCACCATCATCATGTCCGCCAGCTCGTCAACCACCACCAGCAGGTAGGGGTAGGGCTGTAGCTTGCGCTCGGAGCCCGGGGGCGCGGTGACTTTGCCGGAGCGGACGGCGTCGTTGAAGTCGTCGATGTGCTTAAAACCGTAGTGGGACAGGTCGTCGTAGCGCTGGTCCATCTCCCGCACCACCCACTCGAGGGCCTCGGCGGCCTTCTTGGGGTTGGTGATGATCGGGGTGATGAGGTGCGGGATACCGGCGTAGATCGTGAGCTCCACGCGCTTGGGGTCCACGAGGATCATGCGCACCTCCTCCGGGGTGGCGCGCATCATGATCGAGGTGATCATCGAGTTGATGAACGACGACTTACCGGCACCCGTGGCGCCCGCCACCAGCAGGTGCGGCATCTTGGCTAAGTTCGCGACCACGAACTGCCCGCCCACGTTCTTGCCCACGGCGACGACGAGCGGGTGGGTCTGCTTGCGGGCCACAGGGCTGCGCAGCACGTCGCCCACCATGACGGTCTCCCGGTCCGTATTCGGGATCTCGATGCCGATAGCGGACTTGCCGGGGATCGGCGACAGGATGCGAACGTCCGCCGACGCCACCGCATAGGCGATATTCTTCGACAGCGAGGTGATGCGATCGACCTTGACGCCCGGGCCGAGCTCCACCTCATACTGGGTGACCGTGGGGCCGCGCGAGAAGCCGACCACCTCGGCGTCCACGGAGAACTCGCTGAAGACACGGGTGAGGGCCTCGACCACCGTGTCGTTCGCGGCGGAGCGTTCCACACCCGGAGGGCCCTCGACCAGCAGGTCGGCGGCCGGCAGGGTGTAGGTGATGTTGGACGATAGCTCTAACTGCTCGACGCGCGGCGGCAGCGGCTCGGGCTTCGGGGCCTTCTTCACTATCTTCCGGGCCGGGCGCGACGGCGTGGGCTCGGGCTCGGGCTCGGGGGCACTGCCCTCAGCGGCCACGACGGTCTCTGCCTCCGAGGCATCGTCGGCGGCGGATTCGATGGTGGCCACCTTCGTCGCCTCGACCTCGGCGGCCGGCTTCTTTCCTCGCCGCACGCGCGAACGCACCGGCTCGGTCAGGGCGACGGTGGGGGCGTCGTCGTCGGCACGGTCCAGGCGAGCCTCGCGGCGGCCCTTGACCCAGTCGATGATGTCGCGCACCGAGGTGTTGAGCGAGAACAGCATGGCGTACACGCCGAGCAACACGAGGAGCGGGACGGCACCCCAGACCGACACGAGCAGGGCGAGTAGCCCGCCGGAGACCAGGCCGACGATGCCGCCCGCGCTCTCCAGGCCTCCAAATCCATCCGAGATCGCCGGCTGGCCCATCGACACGTGAAGAATACCCGTGATCGAGATAGTGAGCAGGGCAAGGCCGATGACGAAGCGCCGGTTCGTGTTGCCCACCGATCGGCGGAAGAGCTTGACCGCGACGCCGATCAGCATGATGGGCACGAAGATGGACAACGCGCCGACCACGCCGGCTGTGGCGTGATGGATGATGTCGCCGAGCAGGCCAGACAGGGAGAACCACTCGCGAAGCGCCACGATGATCGCGAGCGCGAGCATGATGAAGGCAAGCCCCTCGTAGCTGCGCTGCGCCTCTTCCGCGGGCTTGGGTTGCCGTGAATTGACGGGCTTATTCGTCCGAGCCATGTCCCCTCTTTCGTGCATGAATCATCTTGAGCCTAACGGCCCTACCCGAGCGGTGCCCACAGGCGCGCGCAAACGTGGCGTAAATGTGACTTGTTGCCACCCCCGTGATCGGATTGACTAGACTCGAAGCCATGACTGTCTCTGTGAGCATCCCCCAGCCCGAGTTCCGCGCCCTCGTGGAGAGCTACCCCGGGGAGGTGGAGATTGTCGAGTGGAATATCAAGAGCCCCGCGCCGCAGCGCCACATCGACATGGTCCTCACCCCGTTCGTCACGTACAAGCCCGACTTCCGCTTCCTTGAGGGGATGGACGCCTCCCTCATTCAGACCACGTCGATCGGTTTTGACCAGGTGATTGGCCACGTGGGCGACATCCCGCTGGCGAACGCCGCCACGGTTCATGAGACCGCCACCGCGGAGCTCACGCTCGGCCTGCTGCTCGTCATGCAGCGCCAGCTCCAGCGGGCCGTGCGCTCCCAGGACGCCGGCCACTGGGACCTCTTCTTCGCTCCCGGCCTGGCCGACAAGAAGGTCCTCCTCATCGGCTACGGCGGGGTGGGCAAGGCGATCGCCTCGCGCCTGGAGCCGTTCGAGGTGGAGCTGGTCCGGGCGGCGTCGTCGCGCCGCGAGGACGAGCTCGGCACGATCTACGGCCCCGAGGACCTGCCGGGCCTGCTGCCCCAGATGGACATCGTCATCGTCATCGTCCCCGGCGCGGCCTCCACGAATAACATGGTGGACGAGGCGTTCCTCGCCTCGATGAAGGACGGCGCCCTGCTGGTCAACATGGCGCGCGGGGCGGTGGCCGACACCGACGCGCTAGTGCGCCACGCGGACCGGCTGCGGATCGCGTTCGACGTCGTCAACCCCGAGCCACTGCCGGAGGGGCACCCGCTCTACACGCACCCGAACGTGTTCTTCACCCCGCACGTGGGCGGGTACTCGGACGCGCTGTGGCCGCGCCTGGAGGCGCTTCTCCACCGGCAGATCGCCCACTTGGAGAAGGGCGAGCCGGTGGAGAACCGCGTGAACTAGGCTTCGATGACGGTGGGGATGATCATCGGCTTGCGGCGCAACTTGCGAGCCACCCACCGTCCCACCACGCGGCGCATCGCCTGCTGCATCTGGTAGGTGGTGGCCGACGCGTTCGCGATCGACTCGTCGAGCGCCGTGCGCACGTCGGGCAGGATCTCCTCGAACACCGAATCGTCCTCGGCCATGCCGCGCGCCTGGATGTGCGGGCCAGTGAGGACCTTGCGCTCCTGGGCGTCAATGACGGCGAAGATCGCGATGAAGCCTTCCTCGCCCAGCGTGCGGCGGTCAGTCAGCTCGGCCTCCCCGATCTCGCCCACCGAGGAGCCGTCCACGTACACGTACCCGCACGGCACTTCGCCCACGATCGAGCAGTGCCCGTCGATCATGTCGATCACCGAGCCGTCCTCGGCCAGGATCACGTTCTCCGCCGGCACGCCCGTCTTGACCGCGATGGCGCCGTTGGCCACGAGGTGGCGGACCTCACCGTGGACCGGCATGGCGTACTCGGGCTCGAGGATGTTGTAGCAGTACAGCAGCTCGCCCTCGGCAGCGTGCCCGGACACGTGCACTTTCGCATTGCCCTGGTGGACCACCTTCGCTCCCAGCTTGGTCAGGCCGTTGATGAGGCGGAACACCGAGTTCTCGTTGCCCGGGATGAGCGAGGAGGCGAAGATGACCGTGTCGCTCGGGCCCACCGTGATCGACTTGTGGTTTCCGGAGGCGATGCGCGAGAGCACGGCCATCGGCTCACCCTGGGATCCGGTGGACATGTAGACGATCTCGTCGTCGGGAAGCGAATCGGCGTGCTTGAGGTCGATCAGCGTGTCCTCGGGGACGGACAGGTAGCCCAGCTCCTCGGCGATCCCCATGTTGCGCACCATCGAGCGCCCCACGAAGCACACCTTGCGCTCGTACTTGTAGGCGGCGTCGAGCACCTGCTGAACGCGGTGGACGTGCGAGGAGAAGGAAGCCACCACGATCTTGCCGCGCGCCTGGGCGAACACGGACTCGATGACCGGGCCGATGTTCGCCTCCGACGGCACGAAGCCGGGGACCTCGGCGTTCGTGGAGTCGCACATGAACAGGTCCACGCCCTCCTCGCCAACGCGGGCGAAGGAACGCAGGTCGGTGATCCGCCCATCGAGCGGCAGCTGGTCCATCTTGAAGTCGCCCGTGTGAAGGACCGTGCCCGCGTTCGTGCGGATAAACACGGCCAGCGCGTCCGGGATCGAGTGGTTGACCGCGATGAACTCGCACTCGAAGTTGCCGAGGTTTTCGATGTCACCCTCCTCGACCACATGCGTGTAGGGCTTGATGCGGTGCTCAGCCAGCTTGGCCTCGACCAGTGCGATGGTCAGCTGCGAGCCGATAATCGGGATGTCCTCGCGCAGGCGCAGCAGGTAGGGCACGCCGCCGATGTGATCCTCGTGTCCGTGGGTGAGGATGATCGCGTCGATCTGGTGGAGGCGATCCTTGATGTAGTCGAAATCCGGCAGGATCAGGTCCACGCCCGGCTGGGACTCTTCGGGGAAGAGCACGCCACAGTCGACCACGATCATGCGCCCGTCAATCTCGAAGACGGTCATGTTGCGCCCGATCTCGCCAATCCCGCCCAGCGGGACGATGCGGAGGGTGCCGTTCTTAATGGATGGGGGAAGCTTCGTCTTAGTCACCCCACCATTGTCGCATGTTTGGGCGCGGCTTGCTTTCACAGGTGGCGACGCGCTGCGTCACGACGCCGTCCACCCGGCTTGCGGTCCGAGCACCCGGTTTGCACGGGGCCGGGTAGGCTGCCCGACCTGCCGCTTCTGGTTGGCGGCCGGCTACTCGATGAAGCCCTCGGCGCGCAGGGCAGTGCGGAGATTGGCAAGCTCGGCATCGGAGGCACCCACGAGCGGCAGGCGCACGGTGGCCGAGTCCAGCACGCCGATCATCTTGAGGGCCTCCTTGGCCATGACGGCCCCCTGGCCCCCGCCCATGATCGCGTCGATGATGGTGGACTGCTTGGAGAACTCGGCACGCGCGGCCGGCAGATCCCCGGCATCGACTTCGGTGACGAGCGCACGGAGCCCGGAGGCGATGAGGTGGCCGGCCACCGACACCACGCCGGAGGCTCCGTGGGCGAGCCAGGCGAAGTTGAGCGAGTCGTCGCCCGAGTAGTACTCGAGGCCCGTGCGGGTGATGCGCTCAAAACCCTGGGGCACGTTGCCGGTGGCGTCCTTGACCGCCTTGATCTGCGGGTGCTCCGCCAGACGGTCGAGCGTGGCATCCGAGATCGCCACGCCGGTGCGGCCGGGAATGTCATAGACCATGACAGGCAGGTCGGTGGCCTCGGCCACCGCCACGATGTGCTGGTAGACCCCGTCCTGAGAGGGACGGTTGTAGTAAGGGGAGACGACGAGCAGGCCGTCCGCGCCCGATTCCTGGGCGCCCTTCGCGATGCGCACGGCGTGTGCCGTGTCGTTCGAGCCCGCTCCCGCCACGATCATCGCCCGGCCCGCAACCGCAACCTTGACCTCGCGCACCAGCTCGTTCTTCTCCGGCTGGTGGGTGGTGGGCGATTCGCCCGTGGTACCGGACAGGACGAGGGCGTCGCACCCGTCGTCAACCAGCTTGCACGCCACCTTGCACGCGCTGTCGATGTCAATCGAGCCGTCCGGGTGAAACGGCGTGACCATGGCGACGGAGACGGAACCGAAGGAACGCGAAGGAGTATTCATGGCACTACCCTATACGGCGCTCCCCCATTCCGGCTCAGCTTTCGTCATCTGGACGTTTCCCTGACACAATGGCGGGGTGAACGTTGTGAAATCCGTGCGCCCCGCCCGACCCTCCGACGCGCTCGCCATCGCCCAGGTCCAGCGCGAGGCCATGTTGGAGGCAATCTCAGCCGGCCTCGACCACCGTGCTGGCCCCATGGTCGGCGCACAGCTCGAGATCGGCTCGCTTGCCGCCGCTTGGCAGGCCACGATCGAGGACCTGCCCTCCGATCGTCACCACGTGCTCGTGGCCGTAGCCGGAGACGAGGTGGAGGGCTTCGCCGCTGTCGCCCCCTCCCCCGCCGTTATCCTCAAGGGCGACGACGAATCCGGGCGCGACGCCGAAAGCGGGCGGCCGCGGGTCGCCTATGAGATCACGAACTTCTCCGTGCCGTTGCGCATGGCAAGCGCCGGCCACGATGCCCGCCTGCTCGCCGCCATCACAGACATCTGCACGGATGCCACCGAGCTCCACACATGGGCGATCGCCGGCCATGACCAGTTCACCCACTTCCTAGACGCCTCCGGCTTCGCCCCGCGCCCCCTGCGCCGGCACGCAGAGGTGGACGGGGAGGAAATCCGCGAGCACCTGTGGTGGACCACCCTCGAACGAGACGCCGACTAGTGCGCTAGTCGAGCAGGGCCCGCAGCTCGGCGGCGGACAGCTTGCCGTCCGCCGCGCCGTCCTCGCTCAGCACCCCGAGCAGCCGGCGCTTTTGATCCTGGAGGTCCACCACCTTTTCCTCGATCGTGCCCTCCGCCACCAGACGGTAGACGTGGACTGGGCGGGTCTGGCCGATGCGGTGCGCGCGGTCCACGGCCTGTTCCTCGGCCGCTGGGTTCCACCACGGGTCGGTGAGGATCGCGTAGTCCGCCATCGTGAGGTTTAGCCCCGTGCCGCCCGCCTTGAGCGAGATAAGGAAGACCGGCGCCTCCCCCGCGGCGAAACGTTTGATGAGGCCCGGGCGCCCGCGCGTGGACCCGTCCAGGTACAGGTAGGGGATCCCCGCCTCATCCAGCCGCTCGGCCACCAGTTTGAGGAAGCGCGTGAACTGGGAAAACACCAGTGCCGAGTGATGCTCGGCCACCAGGCTCTCCAGCAGGGGAAGCAGCTCATCCAGCTTGGAGGCCGGCGCGGCCGAGTCCCCGTCCGCCAGGCGCGGGTCGATCGCCAGCTGGCGCAGGCGCGTCAGCGACGACAGGATCTCGATCCGGTCCTCCTCCGACAGCCCGAGCACCCGCTGGCGCTCCTTTTCCAACTGCACATCATACATTCGCCGGTGGGATCCCTTGAGCTCCACGCGCAACACCTGCTCCTGCTTGGGCGGCAGGTCCAGGCTCACGGACTGCTTCGTGCGCCGCAGAAGGAACGGGCCGATGCGCCGGCGCAGCGTCGCTATGAGCTCCTCGCCCCCGCCGTCCGGGCTGGAGGCGGCCTTCTCGATCGGCTTGCGGTAGGCATCATTGAACTTTTCCGCCGAGCCCAGCAGGCCCGGGGCGGTGAGGGAGAACATCGCCCACAGCTCCCCCAAGTTGTTCTCGATCGGCGTGCCCGTCACGGCGAAGACCGTGGCCGCCCCCAGGCTTGCCGCCACCGCAAACCCCTTCGACTTGGCGTTCTTCACGTTCTGCGCCTCGTCCAGCACCAGGCCCGTGATCCCAAGCGCCCGGTAATCGTCCGCCTCCAGCCGCATGAGGGTGTAGGAAGTCACCACGACGTCCGCGCCGCTCACCTCATCGGCCAGGCGGGTGCCCCGAATACATTCGGTCGAATCGATGCCCACCACCTTCAGCGTCGGTGCGAAGCGCTCGGCCTCACTCACCCAGTTGCCCACCACCGAGGTGGGAGCCACCACCAGCCACGGCGAGCCGGGGTTACGCTCGCGGTCACGCAAAATCATCGCCAGGACCTGGACTGTCTTGCCCAGGCCCATGTCGTCGGCCAGCACGCCGCCCAGCCCCGCGTCACGCAGCTGGCTCAGCCAGCCAAAGCCCACCTCCTGGTAGGGGCGCAGTGTGGCATTCAGCGTATCTGGCACGGTGGCCGGCTCCGGTTCGGGGGCATTGCGCACTGCCTCCAGCCAGCGGTTCGCGGAAGCATTCACGATCCCCAGGTCGAGCAGGTCTTGCCACCAGGACTGCCGGATCTTCGGCACTCGCAGCTCCGAGCGCCGAGCGTCGCCCAGCAGACGCGCCTCCTCGATGAGCGCGCGCAACCTTGCAAGATCCGGGCTGTCGAGGTCCACGTACGAGCCGCCCACATAGGTGAAGCGTTGCCCCACGGCCAGCGCGCCCAGCAGCTCGCGTAGCTCGACCGGCTGCCCATCCACGAGCACCCGCATCCGCAGGTCCAGCCAGTCACGCGATTCGTCCACGTCCAGGTCTACCTGAACATCCTCGGCCCGGCGGAACGTGGGGGTATCCTGGACGACCTCCACGCCGATCGCGGCCAGTTCGCTGGCCAGCTCATCCAGGGCCAGGAGCTGCTCGCCCCGGAGTTTGATCCAGCCCAGCCGCTCGCCCATCATCGCCGGGCACACCCGCGCCACCACGTCGCTCGCCTCGCTCCGAATCGCCTGCTCGGCCTCCGCGTTCCGCCCGGGCCCGGGCGGACTCCACAGCGGATACGTGCTGATCACGTGCCCACGCTTGTCCTGGTAGGCCCACTCCCAGTTCGCGGTCACCACGGGCAACCGCTCGCCCGAGGAGGTGAGGGTGAGGCGCAAAACCGGCTCGGGCGGCAAGGGCAGCTCGTACCCGTCCGTCTTGATCATCCCAGTCACGCGCAACGCCGGGAGGAAATCCCGCTCGAAGTCATCCTGTTCGGAGGTGGGGACGCGGACGTCCTTGCGGCGCAGGTAACTCCATTCCTCGCTTGCCACCGGCTCGAGGAAGGCCATGTGGAGCTTGCCGTCATCCCAAAACACCAGTTGGCTCGGCTTGCCGATAAGTAGGAAGTCCTTCGGATCGCTTGGATGGTTGAGCGCCGCCGTGACGTCGATGAAATCGCCCGTGTCCGTCAGATTAATCGTGGGAACGGCCGGCTCCGGCTCGATAATAATCGGCAGCTTCGTCACCGTGTCGACGAGTTCAACACCAGCGTCGATGCAGCCCTTGAGGTAGTACCCAAGGAGCGGAGAGTGCAGCATCGTCATTGACAGCGGCTCGCGCATCCCGAACAGGCCGCCCGAGCCCAGCTCACACGCCATGAGGAAGTCGCGCACCGCCCGCACCTGGCGCGGATCAAATTCGCGCCCGATCCCCTCCCGGAGGTTGGACAGCGAAATGCCCGTCTTGATCCACGTGTCCCGCTTGCCCTTCCGCATCGAATGCATCTCGAGCCTGCCGGTGGTCTGCTGCTTCCATATGGGAAGGCTCGACATAGGAACACGCGGCGCCGTGAAGGTAAACCCGAGCGCGATGGGATCTTGCCCCGTGGCTTCGAGACCCAGCATGTTGGTCAGCGCCCTGCGCCAGCCCGAGTTCGCGTCAGTGCTAGGACGGCTCACCTGCGAGGCGGTCATGAGCGACGGCGGCACGAGCTTAAGCGCCGTGAGCGTGGCGCTCACGCAGTGCTTACAGTTGTACCCCACCGGGCAGGTACACCGGCCGGAGAAATGGACGAATTCCTCCCCCTCCAGCTCGTATTCGATCCATTCGGTGTAGATCTCCCCGTTCGAGCCGCTAGAGATCGCCTCGATGTCCTCATCACTTGCCGACGTGACGGACGATTGACCGCGCAGGGCATACACGAGGCCCCGCGCGAACGAGCCCGAGTCAACGAAACGTTCGAGCCCGCCGTAGTTCATAGATTCAACAGCGACTCAAGGCCGTACGTCAGCCCCGGGCGGCCCGCCACCTCGCGCACCGCGAGCAGCACGCCGGGCATGAAGGACTCTCGCCCGAACGAATCCTGGCGGATCGTCAGCTGCTCGCCCGGGTTACCCAGCAAGATCTCCTCATGGGCGTACAGGCCGCGCAGGCGGACGGCGTGAACATGCACCCCGTCGATCTGTCCGCCGCGGGTGCCGAGCGGATCGGATTGCGTGGCATCCGGACTTGCCAGCCCCGCCTCCTTGCGCACAGCCCCAATGCGCTGCGCGCTGGTGGTGGCCGTGCCCGACGGCGCATCCACCTTGTCCGGGTGGTGCAGCTCGATCACCTCTACCGACTCGAACATTGCCGCCGCCTTCTCCGCAAACGACATAGCCAACACCGCCGACAGCGCGTAATTGGGCGCAATGATCGCGTTCTTCCCCACACGCACCGCGTGTTCGCGCACCGCCTCTAGGCGCTCCTCCGTCCACCCCGTGGTGCCCACCACCACGTGCGATCCCGCATCGAGGATCGCGTGCACGTTCGCGTCCGTAGCGCTCGGCACCGTAAATTCAACGACGACGTCCGCCCCCGCCAGCGATTCGGCCGTGATCGGATCGCCCGCGTCCAGGCGCGCCACGAGATCGTGGCCGGCCCCTTCGACAGCCTCGCACACTGACCTACCCATGCGCCCTGCGGCGCCAACAACTGCAACCTTCATCTTATCCTCCTCTCCCCCCAAGTCTAAGACCCGGGTCCGACAATCATGAGCGATCTCGGCGAGCGGGCGATATCGCGGGCCAGCTCCTGGATCTGCTCCGCAGTGACGGCGCGCGCCTGGGCAAGTACTTCGTCGAGCGAACGCAGACGCCCGAACAGTTCGGACGTGCCGAGCCGGGAGCGCCGAAACGAGTTGCTCTCCGCGGAAAAGACGAGGCGGGCCCGGCGTTGGCGGAAGGCGATATCGACCTCGCGCTCGCTCACACCGCTGTCCGCGATGTCATGCAGGCACTCGGTCATGATCTCTGCCACCGCCTGCGTGTGGGAGGGCGAGCACAGCGCCTCCATCGCAACCAGGCCACCCTCAAGGTAGCCGGCCTGCCAGGCATAGGTGGCATAGGCCAGCCCGCGCCGCTCGCGCACTTCCTGGAAGAGCCGCGAGGACTGGCCGCCGCCCAGGATCGTCTCGAGCGCAGTGAGGATCTCCTCCCGCTCGTCCAGGAGCGGCAGCCCGGGGTATCCGACCACCACGGAGGACTGGCGCCCTGGGCGCTCCGCGAAGCCCTCACCCCCGGCCGTATACCGAATGTCCGCTCCGCGGCGGCGCGGTTCCGGCGCCCGCTCGGCCAGGTCCCACCCCGCCTCGCGCAGCTCCTTGGTCAGCAGGGCAACAAGCCGATCGTGGTCCACCTCCCCCGCGGCGGTCACGATGAGCTCTCCGGCATGGTAGTTGTCCCGGTAGTGGCCCACCATGTGCTCATGGTCGAGCGCCTCCACCGTCTCGAACGTTCCACCGATCGGCCGCGCCAGCGGGTGGGTGCCCATGACGAGCTCCAGGATGGCATCGGACGCGACGTCGGACACGTCGTCGTCGGCAGCGGCGAGCTCCTCGAGGATGACGCCGCGCTCGAGCTCCATGTCGGATCGGTCGAGGCGCGAGTTGCAGAACATGTCCACGAGGAGATTCAGCAATTCAGGCAGGTCGCCGGCGAAGACGTGGCCGTAGTAGCAGGTATACAGGCGGGCCGTGGCGGCGTTCATCGTACCGCCCAGCGCGTCGCCCAGGGCCGAGATCTCCGCGGCCGACCTTGTGTGCGTGCCCTTGAAGAGCAAGTGCTCAAGGAAGTGTGTGGATCCTTCAGCGTCCCGGGCCTCGTCGCGCGACCCGGCTCCTACCAAGAAACCGAGCGCCACCGACTTCTGCCCCGGCACGTGCTGGGTAAGCACGCGGATGCCGCTGGGGAGGAGGGTGCGCTGGGTGGGGATGCCGTCGTCGTCGAATGCGAGAGTGCCCGGAAGATCCAGTGGTAGTTGTAGCGCCATAAGATAGCCCATCTTACTTTTTTCGTCTCAACCACACCACCTGTCGCAACGGGCTTGCCCACGCGTTGGTGAGCTCTCTGGTCACAGATTTACAATCCGTAACGAAAGCATCTACTGAGGATTACGCATGCACGCACATTTTATTCCCTGGCCCACGCTTCCCCAGACCCCGCAGGGTCGGCCGCGCGCCGGAGCCCTCGTCACCACGTTCGCCGACGCAAGCACATCCATCCAGTGGTTCGACCCGGACATCCTGTTCTATTTCCAAGTCTGGGACCGCCTCGATGGCGCTGGCGGCAGCCGCCTCGAACCCGACATCTGCTTAAACGACAACGGCGATATATCTGTCGCAACCCTGCATACGCCGTGGGTCGAAGATAACATCCTGGGCCGATATTCAGTTCGCGACGGTCGATGGATCGACGAGCCAGATGGCCCGTGGGCCGAGTTCACTCGCCGCGCCTGTTCTGCCTTGGCCGAAGGCTTGCGTGCACCCAAAGTGGACCTGCCAGAAGGTAGAGTGTCCATCGTCGCAGTGCACAACTACCTCACGATTCATGTCAACTCTGGCGGAACGATGTATCGTCTGCTCGAGCGCGAGGTTCCCCGCGATGACGAATACGAGCCAATCTATCGACTCTTCGGCGTGCTGAGCGACGATTATCCCGTTCTCAGCCACGCCACCGCGGTCCTCCGGGATGACCGGTGGACCTACTGGGCACCCGGCACCGACGCCTACACCAACCCCAATGGAACACCTTCCCCCGCCTGGCTCGGTCTCGTCTCAGCCGCGTTTTGGAAGTTGTCGCAGTCTTCGTAGACCCTGGAGAGATAAGGGCGAGGGGCCAGCCCCTGCGGACCGGCCCCTCACCCATCTACCGATTACTCGTCAGCGGACTCCTCCGAGTCGCTTTCTTCGCGGGTGCGAGTGCGACGGCGACGACGCTCGCCGCCACGCTTCTCGCCATCCTCGCGGCGGTTACGGCGACGCGGGCGATCCTCTTCTTCCTTCGCGCTCTGCTCGGCCTCAGCGGCCAGCTGCTCGTCGGTGAGGACCGCGTGGAGCGAGAGCTTGCCACGCTGATCGATCTCGGCCAGCTCGACCTCGACCTTGTCGCCAACGTTGAGCACGTCCTCCACGGCGTCGATGCGCTTGCCACCGACCAGTCGGCGGACCTGCGAGATGTGCAGGAGGCCGTCCTTGCCCGGGGCCAGCGAGATGAACGCACCGAAGGTGGTGGTCTTGACCACCGTGCCCACGAAACGCTCGCCCACTTCCGGCATCTGCGGATCGGCGATCGCGCTGATGGTCTGGCGGGCGGCCTCGGCCGACGGGCCGTCGTTCGCGCCGATGTAGACCGTGCCGTCGTCCTCGATCGAGATCTCCGCGCCCGTGTCCTCCTGGATCTGGTTGATCATCTTGCCCTTCGGGCCGATGACCTCGCCGATCTTGTCCACCGGGATCTTGATGGAAATGATGCGCGGGGCGGTCTCCGCCATCTCGTCCGGGGCCGGGGCGGCTTCCTCGATGAGGTCGAGGATCGCGAGGCGGGCCTCGTGAGCCTGGGTGAGCGCCTGGGCGAGGACCGCGGCCGGGATGCCGTCCAGCTTGGTGTCAAGCTGGAGGGCCGTCACCATGTCACGCGTGCCAGCCACCTTGAAGTCCATGTCGCCAAGCGCGTCCTCGGCGCCGAGGATGTCGGTAAGCGCAACGTAGCGCTGCTCGCCCTCAACCACGCCGGAGATCAGGCCCATGGCGATACCGGCAACCGGAGCCTTGAGCGGCACACCCGCGTTGAGGAGCGACAGGGTGGAGGCACAAACCGAGCCCATCGACGTCGAACCGTTGGAGCCGAGAGCCTCAGAAACCTGGCGGATCGCGTAGGGGAAGTCCTCGCGCGCGGGCAGGACCGGGACCAGGGCGCGCTCGGCGAGCATGCCGTGGCCGATCTCGCGGCGCTTGGGCGAGCCCACGCGGCCCGTCTCACCGGTCGAGTACGGCGGGAAATTGTAGTGGTGCATGTAGCGCTTGGCCGTGACCGGCGAGAGGTTGTCCAGCTGCTGCTCCATCTTGAGCATGTTGAGGGTGGTCACGCCCAGGATCTGGGTCTCGCCACGCTGGAACAGGGCCGAGCCGTGAACGCGCGGAAGCACCTCGGTCTCGGCCGTGATGGTGCGGATCTGTGCCGGGGCACGCCCGTCCATACGCACGCCTTCGGTGAGGACGCGGTAGCGCATCTCCTCCTTCCAGTGCTGGTTCACAGCCAGGGTGAGGGCCTGCTCGCGGTCCTCGAAGCGGTCGGACAGCTCGGAGACGATGGTCTCGGTCAGCTCGTTGAGGGCGTCGTCGCGCTCGTGCTTGTCCACGATGCCCCACAGGGCCTCGAAGCGGCCGTTGATCTGCTGGCCAACAGCCTCGAACTCCTCGTCCTCGTACGGCAGGAAGCGCGGCAGGTCAAGCTCTTCCTTCTCCACCTGCTCGGCGAGCTTGAGCTGCGCCTCGCACAGGGTGCGGATGAAGGGCTTGGCGGCCTCGAGGCCCTCGGCAACCGAGGTCTCGGTGGGCTTCGTGCCGCCCTTGGCCACGTTGTCCAGCGCCTCATCGCCAGCCTCGGCCTCGACCATCATAACGGCGATGTCGTCGCCAACAATACGGCCGGCCACCACCATGATGAACGTGGCATCCGGAAGCTCGGAGTAGCGCGGGAAGGCCACCCACTGGCCGTCGATGAGGGCCAAGCGCACGGCACCAATCGGGCCCGAGAACGGCAGGCCGGAAATCTGGGTGGACATCGAGGCGGCGTTCATGGCGACGACGTCGTAGGCGTCATCCGGGTGAACCGTGAGCACGGTGGCCACGATCTGAACCTCGTTACGCAGGCCCTTGGCGAACGCCGGGCGCAGCGGGCGGTCGATGAGGCGGCAGGCCAGGATCGCGTCGGTGGACGGGCGGCCCTCGCGGCGGAAGAACGAGCCGGGGATGCGGCCGGCCGCGTACTGGCGCTCTTCGACATCAACGGTCAGCGGAAAGAAATCGAACTGTTCCCTCGGCTGAGAGGAGACGGCGGTGGCGGACAGGATGGTCGTCTCGCCGTCGAGGTAAGCAAGTGCCGAGCCGGCAGCCTGGCGGGCAAGCAGGCCGGTCTCGAAACGAATGGTACGGGTGCCGAACGAGCCGTTGTCAATAACGGCTTCGGCGAACTTCACGTCTGGACCCTCCATGGATCTCCTTTTCATCTGCCCGCGGTCATCGATTGTCATTGACGCTTTCGTGAGCGGCAACCACAACCGAGGACCGACGGGGATAACTTCTTCTACGTTCGCCCACCAGGCGGTGAGACGAACAATCGGCCCGCTCCATGGGGAGCGAGCCGATCGGGCGTCTAGCGGCGCAGGCCGAGACGCTTAATCAGCGAACGGTAGCGCTCGATGTCTTCGTTCTGAAGATACGTCAGAAGACGCTTGCGCTTACCGATGAGGAGCATCAGGCCGCGGCGCGAATGGTGATCGTGCTTGTGGGTGCGGAAGTGCTCCGTGAGTTCAGAAATACGAGCCGAGAGCAGAGCGATCTGCACTTCGGGAGAGCCGGTATCGCCCTCATGAGTCGCGTATTCCTTAATGATGTCGTCCTTACGCTCCTTGGACAGAGCCATACGATTCTCCTTCTACTCGTTGCGCGGAGCCTGGGGCATGTTCTCCCAAGCGATGACGCTCCGCGGCCGATCGAACGGCTTAGCTAGTCTAGCACGGCGCGCAATCACGCCTCCGTGGCCGCATGGGTGATATGCGCCTCTGTCAGTTAGCGGGCCGTGACGTCCTTCGGGTCCACCCTGTGCGAGACCGGCACGCCGAGGATCTCCGCGCTCTTGCGCAGATCGTCATCCATCTGGGCCTGCAGCTGTTCCACCGAGTCCATCTTCATCATTGGGCGCACGTAATCTACGAAGTCGATCGCGATCTCCTCCCCGTACAAGTTCAGGTCGGCGCGCCCGAGCACATGGGCCTCCACCGTGCGCTCCTCGCCGTCGAACTGGGGGTTCGTGCCGATCGAGATCGCGGCGGGAAGGTGGACTGTCGCCGTCGATCCCTTCACCTGCCGCACCACCCAGCCAGCGTAGACGCCGTCACGCGGCACCTCCCCCACGCCCGAGCCGGGCAGGTTCGCCGTGGGGAATCCGAGCTCGCGCCCGCGCTTGAAGCCGTGCTGGACGATCCCGCGCAGCCGGTGTGGCCGGCCGAGGATCTTCGCGGCCTTACGCACGTTGCCCGCCTCGAGCAACTCGCGCACCCACGTGGAGGAATAGCGCCTGCCGGACGGCCCGCCCAGGTCGTCGATGAGCGTCACGTCGATCCGGCCCTCGCCGTACTCGACCAGGAACTGCCCGTCCCCGGCGTTACCCTTGCCGAAGCGCACGTCCTCGCCGACGACGACGGCCACCGCCTTCAGCTTCCCGATCAGCTCCTCGTCCACGAAGGCCTTAGGGGTCGTCTCGGCGTAGTCGAGGTCGTACTTTTGCACGACGACGCCGTCCAGGCCTGCCGCCTCCAGCATATTGAGACGGTCCTCGAGGGTTGAGATGAGCGGGAGGTCGACGTCGGGACGGTGGACGTGGCTGGGGTGGGGGTCAAAAGTGAGCGCCACGGAGGCAACGCCGCGCTCGCTAGCCTGCTCCACGGTCTGGGCGAGAATCTCGTGGTGTCCGCGGTGGACGCCGTCGAAGATACCGATGGTCACAACCGAGGGGCCGAGGTCGTAATCCTCGGCCGAGTGAAACACCTTCACTGCCCGCGCAATCCGAGCTGCATCCGGCCCTCGGAACGATCGTCTGGGGCGCCCGCGGGGGTGTTAGCCGTGCGCACGCCGTGGTGCTTACCCTTGCCACCGCAACCGCAGCCGCCACGGCCCTGCCCGTGCCCGTGGCCGCCGCACCCGCAGCCGCCACGGCCGTGGCCGTGTCCTTCGTGGCCCTTGCCACCGCATCCACATTGTTCACTCATAGGTTCATCCTAACGGATGCCGCCGCCGGATCCCCCACCGAACGAACCGCCACCGCCGCCGGAGGAGGAGAAGCCGCCCCCGCCCGAGGACGAGGAGGTGGCGTCGTTGTACGCGGAGCTGAGCGAGGAGGAGATCGAGGAGGCCATGGACACCGAGTTCGGGGTGAAGCTGGACTGTGTCGCGTAGTCCGGGTCCACGATCTTGAACTGCTCCTGGACCTCCTGCGCGATCCCGAGGTAGCCGGCCCACACCATGTACTGGTCCCACAGCAGCACCTGGGAGGCGCCGCGTTCGGCGAGCAAGGAGAAGTCCGTCAGGTAGTTGCGCAGCATGACGACGCGGCGGGCGAGCTCCTTGCCGCGGCCGGTCGCGTCGTACTTGGTGGTGGGGAACACACCCAGCACTCTCTTCTTCGTCTTGACCATGAGGCCCTGGTGGATCATCTCCAGGCGTGACTGATCGAGCGCTTCTTCCCGCCACCGCTTCATGGTAGAGACATTCCTGCGCGTGTATCGCTCGATCTCGCTGGCCTGCAAGATCCCGTCCTCGCCGGCAGCTGCCATCATTATGGACCACAGCCATTGCTCGGTGGGCCCTTGGATCACGGGCTCGCGCTGGATAATGAAGGCCGGCTCGTCGCGCTTGAAGAAGCGGCCCCGCTCCATCGTCGTCTCACGCACGGCCCCCTGCCCCACCCAGGTGAGGAAGAGCGCGGTGGCGAGTCCGGGCAACGGAGAGCCATAGAGGGCCACGAGGTCCTCCAGTCGGCCGTCGTAGGGGATGTCGCGCCAGTACTCGTCCTTTTCCACCCGGCCCGCGAAGCCGTGCTTCGTCGAGTTCTTCGACCTCCTGGCCACATCGAGCCCGATCGCAACGAACGCGATGGTGAGAAGCGCGGGGATGGGGATCGACAGCAACTTGCCCGTCGATGACGATTCTCCCGTGACCAAAAAGTCGCCCTCGGAATCGTCGCCGCGATCGGAAAAGTCCGAGCCCTCCTTCGCCTTCGCCTCGAGGGACTCGGCGGTGTGGTCGAGCTGCGAGGTGGTGGCGAAGGGCCCCTCGGGGAAGATCGCGAGCATGACCATGTGGTCCGAGGAGTCGATCGGCCCGGAGGAGCTGGCCGTTAGCGCGCTAGCTGTGATCGCCGTGCGGCCCTCGTAGCCGAACCCCCACACGCGCGAGTTTTCCTGCGTGTAGGTCATGCCGATCGCGTTCGTCAGTGAGATCGAGATCGACTCACTGTACGTCATGTTGTAGGGGATGAACTCCCAGTACACGGCCTGGGCGCCGTCGGTGAGGTTCTTGACCACGTTCGTCACCGTGTACGTCATGACGGCGGTGTGGGTGCCGTACGTGCCAAAGCCGAAGGCGAGCTCGTAGCCGTCGTCGAGGGTCACGACGCCCGACTGGCCGGCTTTCTCCTCCAGGCTGCGGTCCACGTCCCACTCGCCCACGTCGGTCAGCAACTTGCCATCGAGCACCACGGAGAAGTCCGAGACCTTCGAATCGGCGAGGTTGCCGAGCGAAATGTAGTGCTCGGTGCCGTCCTGCGCCGTGAACGTGCGGGTGTCGGTCACGCGCATCGACCCGTCCGATTGCAACTCGGCCACGATGTCGATGCTTGAAATCTCGGTCGCCTGTGCCGGGATCGGGGCGAAGAGCGCCGGGATCAGGACAAGTGCAAAGGCGAAGACGAGGCGTTTCATGACCAGCCCGGCATCTCGTTCTTCGTGGCCGTGTTTTCGAAGTAGGCCTCCTGCTTGAAGCCGAACAGCGCGCCGACGATCATCGAGGGGAACTGGCCGCGGTAGCGGTTGAGTTTGGTCACCGCGTCGTTGTAGAACATGCGCGAGTGGCGCACGTTGTCCTCAAAGCGCGTCACTTCGCCCATCGCGGACTGGTAGGTCTCCGACGCGCGCAGCTGCGGGTAGGCTTCCGCGAGCGCGTTGAAGCGGCCGAGCATCGAGCCGAATGCCTGGTCGTCCGCCGCCACGTCGGCCGGGGTGGAGGTGGGGCGCAGGGGCGCGCGCTCCTTCGTCACGGCCAGAAGGGTCTCGGCCTCGTGCTCCGAGTACTGTTTGGCGGCGGCGATCACCGAAGTCAGGGCATCCCAGCGGGATTCGATCTGGGTGGCGATCTGCCCCATTGCGTTGCGAACGTTCTCCCGCAACGCCACGAATCGGTTGTAGGTGACGATGACCCACCCCATGAAGGCCAGGAGCAGGAATCCGATGATAAGAATGATGAGCAATAATGTAGGCATGGCCCCCATTATGACATCATGGCGCACGCCACTGCACCAGGGGAGATCTGGCAGATACCCCTAAGCGAACTGACGTCAGGATTGCGCTTCCACGAACCAGCCGTACGTGAAGACCACGCCGAGCTCTTGCCCCACCTCTCGCGTCCGCATGGTTTCCGGCTCGGTCACCACGAGGGTGCCGAGCGGCGTCTCCACCTCGTACTCCATGTGCGTGCGCGCGAAGATGGCACGCATGACCCGGCCGGTCACCATCCCCTGTTCCGGTTCGGTGAGCGCAAGGGTCTCCGGCGGCACGACGACGTCGGCCCGGCCCGGTACGAGTTGCTGGACGGTGGGCAGCCCCAGCCAGACTCGCCCAAACTCCACGTGTGCCACGCCCTCGCTGGCCCGGCTGATCTTGGCGCTCAGGATGTTGGGGATGCCCATGACGCGCGCGCAGAATGCGGTGGCGGGCTGACGGTAGAGCTCGGCCGGCCTTGCGCACTGGACGATGCGCCCGCGATCCATGATCGCCATGGTATCTCCAAGCCGGCATGCCTCCTCCACGTCGTGGGTGACGTAGATGGCGGCGATCTTGTTGCGCCGCACCTGCTCGATAATCGTGGATTGGATCGAGGCGCGCAGGGAGGGATCGACGTGGACGAGCGGCTCGTCGAGGAGGAGGATTCGCGGTCGGCGAACGAGGGTGCGGGCGAGGGCCACGCGCTGGGTCTGCCCGCCCGACAGGTGCTCCACGCCCACGTGTGCCAGGCCCAGGATGTTGAGTTGGGCGAGCGTGAGGTTGACCAGGTCCTCGCACTGGGAGGGGGCAAGGCCGGTGTCGTCGAGCCCGAAGGCGACGTTGTCCCACACGTCGCGGCCGGGAAAGAGCACGGAGTCTTGGAAGACCGTGCCCGTGGGGCGCCTGTGCATGGGCAGAGAGTCCAGGTCACGGCCGAAGCTGATGCGCCCCGAAGCCCGGATGGCCCCCGAGATGGCGTGGACCAGGGTGGACTTGCCGCACCCGGATGGCCCGACGATCGAAAGGACCTGCCCGGGTTCCACCCGCAACGACACGTCCTGCACTATCCCCGCGCTCACACGGTCGACGACGAGCGCCATCGCTTCCTCCTCACTTCGATCCACAGCACGCCGGCCACCGCCAGCAGGGAGATCACCAGCATGCTCATGATGATGCTCAGGCCGAACGCTTGCCCGTCTGCGGCGGCGGCGACCTGACTTTGGACGGCCAGAGGGGTCAGGGCAAGTCTGCCCCCGACGTCGATAAAGATGGCCGGCGCGCTGCGCGTGAGGACCAGGCCCGTCAGCAGCGCGACCGCGATCGTGAGGGTGGGCCACACGATCGGGAGAAGCTCGCCGGCCAGGCGCAAGCGGTAGGCCCCCGCGTCACGCATGGCAGCAACGAAGGGCCGGATGTCGAGGCGGACGATCACCATCGCCAGCACCGCCAGCGGCAGCACCAGCAGCAGGTAGGCCAACACCACCCCGAGGAAGCCCTGGTAGAGCGAATCGACGCCCACGATCGGCGGCACCAGCTTCGCGCCGGCCAGCTCCATCCAGTCGCTGTGCAGGGCACTGACGAACACCCCGCCGGTGGTCTGCGCACTAAGGACGAGCACGAGCGAGGGATAGACGAGCAGGTGTGCGCGGCGCACGGGCACGGCCATGACGATAAGGCCGGCGAGGATGAGGGCGACGGTCACGACGACGAGGAGGATGGCCACGGTCGTCGTGACGGACAGGGAGGCAGAGCGCCTCGCGTTGGCCGCCACGATCCAGGCGAGCGCCACCAGGGGAACTGCGAGCGCGAACAGCAGGCCAGCCCAGGGCTGCGGGGCCGGCGGGCTGGGTGAGCCGGGGTCGACACTGCGGATCCGCGCCGTCAGCGCCCGGCTGAGCGGGAGCGAAACGAGCGCCGCGATCGCACACGAAATAGCGAGGGCCGCGGGCATGGCACCGGGCCGGTTGGTCGACATGCCGATGAGGATCTCGGAGGCGAAATACCGCCGCGTGCCACCAAAGACAAGGGTGAGCGTGGGGTCGGTGAGGGTGAGCAGGCCGGCCACGGCCGTGGCCATGAGAACGCCCCGGGCCGCTTGCGGCGCCACCAGCCTGGCGGCGATCGCGGAGCGCGGCAGACCGAGTGCCCTGGCCTCGATGAGATGGCGATCACCCACGGCCGCCAGGGCCAGGAGCGACACAGCAAAGCCGATCGGCACCGAGGAGATCGCGCTGGCGAGGATCACCACGCCCGTACCGTCCACGTCCAGGCCGAAGGGAGGGTAGGTCAGGGCCAGCGCCCACGTGGCCGGCGGCAGAAGGAAGGGCGTGACGGCCAGCATGGCAGTGAGCACGCGGAAGCGGCCGAAGCGGTAGCCGAGCGCCAGGGCCATGCCCGCCAGCGCGGAGACGAGCCCGGCGGCCAGCGCCACGACCAGGCTGCGCGGCAACGCCTCCAGGTAGGGCGAATCGCCCAGCCGGTCACGCTCCCACGTCGCGATGAGCTCGGAGCGGTGGGCGCCCGCCCGCTCGATGTCCTCCCCGAAGATCGGCACCGCCACGGCATCGAGCGTGGTGCTCAGGTTACCAGCGAGCGCCGCCGACGTCGGATACTGCGTGGAAGCCGCCGCACTCACCATCTGCCCCTCATCGGCGATGGCGTAGCCGACAAAGGCCTCGGCCAGCTCGGGGCGCGTGGTCCCGGCCAGCACCCCCACCGAGCCGATCTCGAAACCGACACCGTCGGCGAAGTAGACCGGGTGGACCGCCTTGCCAGCGTTCCGCTCCGCCAGACAGTAGGAGTCAAAGGTGAGAGCCAGGGGAAGCCGCCCGCCGGCCACGATCGGCGCGGGGAACGTGCCCGACGTGGTGTAGGTGCCCACATTCTTCTCCAGCGCCCGATAGTAGGCCCGTGCCCCGTCCTCCGAGCCAAGCCGCTCGACCTGGCTCCACAAGATCGTGGCCGCCGTTCCCGACGTCGACGGGTGCGGCATCGCGATCGCATCGGCGTAGGCCGGGTCGATGAGGGCGTCCCACGAAACTGGCGCCACGGCGTCGTTGGCCACGCACAGGCTGAGTACGCCGCCGTAAATCCCAAACCAGCGCCGGCCGGGATCCTTCCAGCGCCCCGGGATCGAGTTGGCCGGCTCGCTCGCAAGCGGGCGCAGCAGACCGTCGGCGGCGGCCTGGGTGTAGGCCTCGGCTGGGCCGCCCATCCACACGTCGAACTCGCCGCGCGCGTTGGGCGAGGAGATGTGGGCGAGGGCCTGCGACGTCGGCACGCGCACCACCAGCGCATTCACCCCCTGAGCCGCCTCGAAGGAGTGCGCCACCGCCTCGCACGCCTCGGCCTTGTTCGAGCACAGGATGGTCAGGTCCGGCTCCGTCTGACGTGTGAGGAGCGCCCCGATGATTCCCACCGCGATCAGCGGCGCCACCACGAGCCAGGCATGGCGGTGGAACCAACGGGAATGACGCATAGAAGAGAGCATAGTCGCGCTACTTCCTTCTATGCGCCATCCCGCACTCGCCGATTACTCGTTGCCCTGAGTCTCCAGGCGTATGAGTTCCTCGCGAGCCTCCATCATCTTCCTCTCATCCTTACCCACGATCATCATGAGGACGAAGGCGAGGACCACGATGGCGGTCAGCGTGGCGTACGTGACGTTCCAGCCGAAGCGGTCAATGAGGATGCCGACGCCGGTCGAGGCGAGCGTTGCGCCGAGCAGATAACCGAACATGCCGGTGAAGCCCGCCGCGGTGCCCGCCACCTCGCGCGGCGAGAGGTCAATGGCCTGCAGGCCGATGAGCATGACGGGGCCGTAAATGAGGCCACCGATAATGGCGATGAGCACGTAGAAGATCCAGATCGGGGCGGTGGCCGGCAGCTGCCAGTAGGCCACGAGCGCGATACCCACGCCGGCGATGAACAGCATGCCTGCGCCCGAACGCCAGCCCTTGAACACCTTGTCCGAGATCCAGCCGCACAGGATCGTGCCGACAATGCCCGCCAGCTCGTAGATCGCAAACCCGATGATGCCGGTCTTGATGTTCGCGCCATGGATGACGTCGGTGAGGTAGACCGGGATCCAGGACAGCACGCCGTAGCGCAGTGTGTAGACGAACACGTTGGCGATGGCGAGCAGCACCACCACGCGGTTGGTGAGGACGTGCTTGAACAGCATCGTCTTCCACGGCAGGTTCTTCTCCTTGCTCTCCACCTTCGCCGGGTCGTTACGGTACTCCTCGATCGGGGGCAGGCCCACCGCCTCCGGCCGATCGCGCAGCATGAAGAAGATGAGCACGGCGATGACGAGCGCCACGATGCCGGGGACGAGGAACGCAGGCGTCCAGTCCGAATCGGAGGTCTGGAACTGGTCCAGCGCCCACACGGCCAGCAGGCCCAGGCCACCGGCGCCGACGTTGTGAGCGGTGTTCCACAGCGACGTCATCCAGCCGCGCTCGGAGGTGGAGAACCAATGCACGAGGATGCGGCCCGACGGCGGCCAGCCCATGCCCTGCGCCCAGCCGTTGATGAACATGACGGTGGCGAAGATCCCCACCGACCCCACGATCGAGGGCACGAAGGAGATGACGATGTTGATGATGGCCGACAGGGCCAGGCCGATCGGCATGAAGTAGCGGGCGTTAGCTCGATCTGAGAGCATCGCCATGAAGAACTTCGACAGGCCGTAGGAGAAGAGAACGGCGTTGGCCACAATGCCAATCCCGACCGTGTTCATCAGGTCATATTCCTTGAGCAGGCCCGAGACCAAGGAGACGTTGTTGCGGATGAGGTAGAAGGCTGCATACCCGATGAAGATGCCCATGAAGACCTGCCAGCGCATGCGCTTATAGGTCTTGTCAATCTTCTCTTCGGGGAGCCGGGGCGCGGCCGGCGGTGCTAAGAGCACACCGAGCCCGCGTGATGTCTGTGCCATGATTGTCCCTTTCGCATGAGCGCATCGTTGCGCCGATACGTCGATGCTAAAAGGGGGCCAGTAACAGCGCCGGAAGGCAAAGTTACACTTGGTAACCGGCCCGTTACTCTTGGGCCGAGGCTTGCTCCTGGACCGAGTAGCCCTCCCCGCGGTGCGAGCGGATCACGACGCCGACCCCGGACTTCTCCAGCGTCTTACGCGTGCGGTAGATCGCGGTTTTGAGCATCTCGCGCCCGCCGTGGTGGTCGGGGGCGCCCCACGCCTCGTTGAGGAGCTGACGGTGGGTGACCACGGCGCCGGCGTGGCGAATGAGGGTGGTGAGGAGGCGGACCTCGGTGGCGGAGATGTTGAGGCGACGCCCGCGCCACGTGGCCTCGAGCCGGTCCGCGTCCACCACCAGCTCGCCGATGGACTCGCGCACCTCATCCGGGTAGCTGCGCCGCAAGAGGGCCTGGGCGCGCAGCGCCAACTCCTGGGGCGAAAACGGCTTGGTGATGTAGTCGTCCGCGCCGGCCTCCAGGCCTCTGATGCGGTCCTCCACGTCCGAGCGGGCGGTGAGCAAGATGATCGGCAGGTCACCGACCTGGGAGCGGATGCGCGCGGTCAGGTCGAGCCCCGAACCGTGCGGGAGCATGATGTCGAGGACCGCAAGGTGAAAGTGGGAAGTGGACAGCAGTTGCCACGCCTCGGCGGCGCTGGCCGCCGTTAGGCACGTAAATCCTTTGGATTCGAGGGCGAAGGTGACGATGGCGAGCATCTGCGGCTCGTCGTCCACCACAAGGACGCGCGGCATCATTCACCTCCCGGATTGCCCAGCGGCAGGAGCACCACGATCGTGGTGCCGACGTCGGGGCGGGTATCAACCATGATCTTTCCGCCGTGTGCCGCCACAATTTCCTGTGAGACGAGCATACCAATGCCCGAACCCGGCCGGCGGCTCGATCCGGTGGCGAACGGGGTGAAAAAGCGTTCCAGATCCGCGCTGTCCATCCCGTTACCGTGGTCGGTGACCTCGAGCAGGGCTCCCCCGTCCTCCGCCTGGTTCACCCGCACGCGCACCCCGTCCTCGCCCTCCGAGTGGCGGATGGCGTTGTTGACGAGGTTCCACACGAGCTGGCGGATGAGCTGCTCGTCGGCATACAGCGGCAGGATCCCACCACGCACGTCCACCAGGATCGGGATGTCAGTGGTGCGGCGCAGGGACTGGGCGGCATCCCCCACGACGTCGCGGATATCCACCAGGTCGAGCCGTAGCGCCGCCCCGTCCTTAAGCCGGCGCTGGACGAGCGAGTTCTCCGCGATTCCGATCGCCTGGGTGGCATTATCGAAGATCGTGGACACGAAGCTAGCCTGGGTCTCGTTCAGCGGGCCGGGGCTCTCCCCCATGAGGAGCTCGGCCGAGGCCTCGATGAGCGACAGCGGCGTGCGGATCTCGTGGGCGACCACCGCCGGCTGGCTCTCATACCGCGTGACTTCCACGCGCGCACGCTCCAATTCTGAGGTCAGGCGACTGTTGAGGACGGCGAGCCTGGCAATGATCCCCGCCGCGACCACCGCGATGATGATGGCCGCGATCATAGCGTGAGCTGCAGATCCGGCTTGAGCTTGCCCGAGCGGGGCGAGACCAGCGCCGCCGGCTCGTCGCCCACGAACGTGGCAGCAGGCCAGGGCTCGCCGCGCGTTCCCTCCGTGGAGGCCGTCCGCTTGTCGATGAACAGACCGTTGCGCAGGGCGCGGGCCTCGGCGTCGTCGATCGCCATGACGGGGAAGACCTGCCGGCACACTTGCGCCATCGAGGCCGCGGGCAACTGCTCCCCTATGCTTGCCAGGTCACGCAGCTGGGCGACCGTCCGCGCGTCGTCGACGTGCCAGGGCCCGATCTGCGTGCGGCGCAGGGAGGTTAAGTGCGCGCGGGTTCCGAGCGCCTCGCCGACGTCGCGGGCAAGCGCCCGCACGTACGTTCCGCTCGATGCGGTGACGACGACGTCGAAGTCGGCAACCGCCACATTCCGCCCGCCGAGCTGGATCTGACTGCGCTCGACCAGGCCGGTGCGCTCGAAGCGCTCGATGCGGATGGGGCGGGCGGCGAGCTCGACGCTCTCCCCCTCACGCGCCAAATCATGGGCGCGCTTGCCATCCACCTTGATCGCGGAGACCGTGGAGGGCACCTGCATGATGTCGCCCGTGAGGGCGGCCAGCGCCGCGTCGATCGCCGCGTCCGAGGCCACCGGCGGTTCGGCCGGCGTCAGCTCGCCCTCGGCGTCGTCGGTACTTGATCCGACCCCGAGCCGGATGCGCGCCTCGTAGGTCTTGTCCGCGCCCACGAGGTACTGGATGAGCTTCGTCAGCCGGCCGGTGGCCACGATGAGCAGGCCGGTAGCCATCGGGTCAAGCGTGCCGGCGTGGCCCACCTGCCGGGTGGCGCCCAGGCGGCGCAGCGCGCCGACCACATCGTGCGAGGTCACGCCGCGATCCTTGTCGATCAGCAGCAGCCCCTCACACGGCGCCTCGCCGCGCGGCAACTCGCCCCAGGGCTTCGGGCGCGCCTGGCGGGCGATGGCCCGCTGGCGGTTCCGCTCCCGCCCCTTCGGCACTACTCCTCGCCCTCGGCGTCCTCGAACTGGCTGCGGTAGGGGTTCTCCCCGCCCGCGGGCACGGCGCCCTCGGCGCGCTTGCGGATGTCATCATCGCGCTGGCGGGCAGCCGCGAGCAGGTCCTCCATCGCGCGGGACGATTCGGGGAGGGAATCGAGCAGGAACTCGATCGACGGGGTCAAGCGCAGGCCGAGCTGCTTGCCCACCGCCGAACGGATCATCCCCTTCGCCGACTCGAGCGCGTGGCCCGACTGACGGCGCTCCTCCTCCGATCCCATCACCGTGTAAAACACGGAGGCATGCTGGAGGTCCCCCGTCACGCGCACGTCGGTCACCGTCACCATTCCCAGGCGCGGGTCCTTCAACTTGGTATCGATAAGCCGGGCAACGATCTGGTGAATCTGATCCGCTACCCGATCAACACGTGTATTGGCCATGGTTCTCCTTTGCGTCAGGCGCCCGCATGCGGGCGCGAATGCCGCGGGGCGCCTCCCCGGCGCCCCGCGTGCCACTTAGTCGCGCGGCTTTTCGCGCATCTCCCATGTCTCGATGATGTCGCCCTCGGCGATGTCGTTGAAGCCGAGCGTGATACCACACTCGTATCCCTCACGAACCACCGTCACGTCATCCTTCTCGCGGCGCAGGGACTCGATCGTCAGCTCCGGAGCAACAACCACGCCATCGCGCACCAGGCGCGCCTTGTGGCCACGGTTGATCGTGCCGCTGCGCACGATCGAGCCCGCGATGTTGCCGAACTTGCCCGAGCGGAACACCTGGCGGATCTCCGCGGTGCCCACCTCGACCTCTTCGTAGATCGGCTTGAGCTTGCCCTTGAGCGCGGCCTCGACCTCGTCGATCGCGGAGTAGATGACGTTGTAGAACTTCATCTCCACGCCTTCCTGGTCGGCCAGCTCCTGCACCCGCTCGGCGGGGCGGACGTTGAAGCCGATGATGACCGCGTTATCCACGGTCGCCAGGTCCACGTCCGACTGGGTGACAGCACCCACGCCGCGGTGGATGACCTGCAACTCGACCTCGCCCTGGCCCACCTCGATCTCGAGGAGGCTGGCCTCGAGGGCCTCAACCGAACCGGAGGAGTCACCCTTGATGATGAGGTTGAGGGTCTCAACCTTGCCCTCCTCGATCGCGGCCGTGAGGTCCTCGAGCGAGATGCGCTTGCGGCGCTTGGCCAGCGTGGCGGCGCGCTTGGCCGCCTCGCGGCGCTCGGCGATCTGGCGGGCGGTGCGGTCGTCGTCGGCAACAATGAGCTGGTCGCCAGCACCCGGCACCGAGGTCAGGCCCAGCACCTGGACGGGGCGCGACGGTCCGGCCTCGTCCACGTTGTTACCGTGCTCGTCAATCATCGCGCGCACGCGGCCGTAGGCCGTGCCCACCACGATCGAATCGCCAATGTGGAGCGTGCCGTCCTGAATGAGGGCGGTGATGACTGAGCCGCGGCCCTGGTCGAGCTTCGCCTCGATCGCCACACCGCGCGCGGCCTTGTCCGGGTCCGCCTTCGGCTCCACGAGGATGTCCGAGGTGGCGACCACGGTGGACAACAGCTCGCCGATGTTGATGCGCTGCTTGGCCGAGATGTCCACGAACGGCACGTCGCCGCCGTAATCTTCCGCCACCAGGCCGTACTCGGTCAGCTGTGCGCGGACCTTCGCCGGGTTCGCGCCGTCGACGTCGATCTTGTTGACGGCCACCACGATCGGCACGTCAGCCGCCTGCACGTGGTTGATCGCCTCCACGGTCTGCGGCATGACGCCGTCGTTCGCGGCCACCACGAGGATGGCGACGTCGGTGACGTCCGCACCGCGGGCACGCATCTGCGTGAACGCCTCGTGACCCGGGGTATCGATGAAGGTGATCGAGCGGCTTTCGCCCTCCACATCCACGTGCGTCTGGTAAGCGCCGATGTTCTGGGTGATGCCACCAGCCTCGCCCAGCGCCACGTCCTCATTGCGGATCGCGTCGAGCAGCTTGGTCTTACCGTGATCGACGTGACCCATGACCGTGACCACCGGCGGGCGAGGAAGCAGATCCTCCGGATCGGTCTCCTCGCGCTCGGCTTCCAGATCAATATCGAAGGCCTCGAGGATCTCGCGATCCTCATCCTCCGGGCTCATAATCTTGATGTCGTAGCCGAGCTCGGCACCCAGCAGCTGGAACGTATCCTCATCAAGCGACTGGTTGGCGGTGGCCATCTCGCCCATGCGGAACAGGACTGTCACCAGCGCCGCCGGATCGGCGTCGATACGCTCAGCGAAGTCAGCCAGCGAGGAGCCCGCGCGCACGCGCACAGTCTGCCCGTTGCCGCGCGGCACCGAAATGCCGGCGACCATCGGATTTTGCTGCTCCTCCCACTCCTGGCGCTTCATCCGCTTCGACTTGCGACGGCTACCGCCGTTGCGCTTACCAAACGCTCCGGCCGTGGAACCGCCACGCGCCTTACCGCCGGAGCGGACGAAGCCGCCCCCGCGCTGGTTGTTCGACGTGCCGAAGGTGTTACCACCGGTGGTGGCCGGCCTGCCGCGGCCGCGGCTACGGTTCGCGTCAGTCTTGATGTGCTCCGGCATCATGTTCGGCGACGGGCGCGGACCGCCCGCCGGCTTCGGAGTCTTCTTCGCCGAATCCGAACGCATGCCCTGCTTCGGCGCGAACGGCGAGTTACCCGGACGCGGGCGCCCCATCCCCTGCTTGGACGCAAACGGCGAGTTACCCGGACGCGGACCGCCACGGCGCGGCTGCGGGCGCGGCGGGGCCGCATCGCGCGCGGCCTGGGCCGAGCGAGCGGCCTCACCCGGGGTGGCGATCGTACGCTTGTTGGCCGAGGCCGGGGTGGCCTTCGGTTCGGCTGCCTTCGCCTCGGGCGCCTCCTGCGCCGCATCCTTGTTTTCGTCAGCGACGCGCGGGCCCGGGGCGGGCTTATCGGACGGCTTGGAGGCCATCGCGGCCGGAGTCGGGGCCGACTTCGCGGCAGGCTGAGCCTCCTGCTTGTCGCTGATAGCCGAAGCCGCGGGGGCGGCCTGGGCCTTGGCGGGCGCTTTCTTTGCGCCCTTACCCGAGGGCTTCTTCACATCCTCAGGATGCTTGTCAAAATATTCGCGTGCCTTACGCACGACAGGTGCCTCGATACTCGAGGACGCCGAGGTTACAAATTCGCCACTTTCCTTCAGCACTTCCAAGAGCCTCTTGGACGTCACGCCGATTTCCTTGGCGAGTTCATGTACGCGGACCTTTGCCACAGTTCTCCTTATTCTTTGGTCCGCGCGCTCCGGCGTCAGACCTCTTGCAGACAGCTCATCGCTGGGTACTCATCGGGTGCCCATCGGCTTTCTACCCGCTTTCATCTCTTGGGCTTGCGCCCATCGGTCATTTCTCGAGCCAAGAGGTGCATCGCCTCGTCACTGACCTCGCACCGAAAAGCACGATTCAGCGCACGTTTACGCAACGCCAACTCGACACATTCGGGCGTGGGATGGACCCACGCCCCGCGCCCTCCCGCCGCGCGATCAGGATCGGGGACAGCCGCCCCATCCTTCAGCGCGATACGAAGAAGTTCGTGGGAATGTACAACACCTCGGCAACCGACGCATGTGCGCATGGATACGGAACGAGAGTGTGATGACATACCTAAGCTAGTCTATCCCACCCGCGAAGTACTGGGCACGGCCGGCCCGGGTGAGTTAGCTCAACTCTTGAGCCGAACGCTTATCCTCGGACGCCTTGCGGATGTCGATCGACCACCCGGTCAGCTTCGCGGCCAGGCGCACGTTCTGCGCCTCCTTGCCGATCGCGAGCGAGGCCTGATCGTCGGGCACGATCGCCCGCGCCTGACGCGTGTCACGATTGAGCACATCTACCCGGATGGCGCTGGCCGGCGACAGGGCAGCGGCGATGAAAAGCGCGATGTCGTCGTCGTAATCGACGATGTCGATCTTCTCCCCCTGCAGCTCCTGGGTCACCGCTCGCACGCGCTGCCCGTTCGGGCCGATGCACGCGCCCTTGGCCGCGACAGTCGGGTCATTCGACCACACGGCCACCTTCGAGCGGTGGCCCGCCTCGCGCGCGAGCGCCACGATCTCCACCACCCCGGACTCGATCTCCGGGACCTCGGTGGCGAACAGCTCGCGGACGAAATCCGGGTGCGAGCGCGACAGGCGGATCGACGCCCCGCGCGGGCCGACGTTGATGTCAAGGATGAGGGCGCGGATGAGGTCCCCGTGCTTAAAACGCTCGGTGGGCACCTGCTCCTCAGCCCGCAGCAGGCCGCGGTTGTCGCCCAGCTCCACGAACAGGTCGCGTGATTCGCCCGGGCCGGCCGTGGTGTCCACCGTGCCGGCTACGATCTTGCCCTGCTTGCCCTTGAAATCGCCCAGGATGCGGGCCGATTCGGCGTCACGCAGGCGCTGGGCAATGATCGAGCGAGCGGTGGAAGTGGCAATCCGGCCGAAGTCGTTCGGCGTGTCGTCAAACTCGCCGATGACGTTGCCCTCCTCGTCCTCCTCCGGCGCCCACACCGTCACCACGCCCGTGGAGCGATTGAGCTCGATGCGCGCGCCGCGGATCGCGCCGGGCGCGCGGTTGTAGGCGTGAAGGAGGGCCTCCTCGATCGCGCCGAGCAGGATATCCAGGTCAACCCCGAGCTCGCTTTCAACGATCTTGAGCTCATTCATTGAGATGTCCATGGTTCCTCCTAAAACTCGATCTGTACGTGAGCCTTGGCGATCTGCTCCAGCGCGATCACGCGCTGTTCGCCATCCAGAGCAAGTGTTACGTTATCACCTTCGATGTCCTCAACCCGGCCGGTGAGCGCATCCCCACTCGTGAGCACCACGTTGGCCAGGCGCCCCTGGGCGCGCGAAAAGTGGCGGGCGTCGTTCAGCTTGCGCTCGGCTCCGGGCGTGGAGACCTCCAGCGTGTAGGCCCCCGAAATCGGATCGGCCTCATCAAGCGTGGCGGAAACGGCCCGCGTGGCATCAGCCAGCTGCTCCGAATCCACGTTCCCCGGGCCGGACGGCAGATCGATGGTCACGCGCAACACCGAGTGCTTGCCGGCGCGCGTGAGCTTCACGTCCTCCAGGAAGAGCCCCCGGCCCTCGATGGCGGGCCGGATGAGATCAACGATTTCAGTTACCTTTGACATGCGTGAAATTCTACCCGCGCCGTGTGGCAGGATAAAGTTATGGCACATCGGCAAGGTTCCACGCTGGCATTTATCGGCACACTGTTACTCGGGATCGCGCTGTTCGCGCTCGTCATGGTGGTCATGGGCGCGCACCTGGACCGCGACGTCTCCCCCGCCCCCGCCTCGGACGCCGAGGTCGAGCGCCAGATGCTCGCCGCGCGCGCAACCGTCATCAGCGACGACCCGGCGTTCGCCGACGTCGCCGCGCACTGGGCCGAGGCCCTCGGCGGTGTGTGGGTGCCGTGGCCCGACGGCGCCCCCGAGGGTTACACCAATCCTGTCGAACCCTACGTGGCCGGCAGCGACACCCACGCCGAGCTCCTCGAGCTTTCCCGCGCCGCCCTCGATTCTTCGCTCGGACCGATCGCCACCTCGGTGGGGATCTCCGCCCTCACGCTGGGCGCCACCGATGCCGACCAGTGCGGCGAGTACGAACTGTCCGACCTGGCCCGCTCCCTCAACTCCGGGGTGTCAGTAGCCAACATCGAAACGGCACGCCAGTGGCTCGAGTGGCACGCCGCCACCATCCCGGCCGGCCAGCGCGACGCCGAACTGGCCCGCATCGACGAGCTGACCGACCTGCTCGACGCCCAGCTCGCCTCAGGCGCACCCGACGACCGCCCGGTCATCGCACCCGAACCCGAAGGGCCCTACGTGGAGGACGCCTTCAACCTGCTCATCGACCAACTGGCCTTCTCCGCCACCCAGGCTGACCCGGCTGGCAAGCAGGCGATCGCCAGCTTCGTGTGCCACATGGCGAAGACCCCGGACGCGCCTCTCATCGAGGCGCTGCCCGGGATCGAATTCGCGAATGCGGAAGGCTAGCCGATCATCGCGGTGACCTCGGCCACCGCGTCCGCGAGCGCCACCTCGCGCCGCTCGCCGCTGCGCCGATCGCGCAGCTCGACCTTTCCGTCCTTCAGGCCGCGCCCGACGACCACGCCGTAGGGCACGCCGATGAGCTCGAAGTCCGCGAACTTCACGCCGGCCGAGACCTTCTGGCGGTCGTCGTAGATGACCTCCACGCCGGCCGCGTCCAGCTCGGCGGCAATGGCGGAGGCTGCCTCGAAGATCTCCGCGTCCTTGCCGGTGGCCAGCACGTGTACCACGGCAGGGGCGACGTGGGCGGGCCAGATGAGGCCGGCGTCGTCGTGGTTGAGCTCGGCGAGGGCGGCGACCGCGCGCGAGACGCCGATGCCGTAGGAGCCCATGGTCACCACCACGGACTTGCCGTTCTGGTCGAGCACCGTCAGATCGAGCGCCTCGGCGTACTTGCGGCCCAGCTGGAAGATATGGCCGATCTCCATGCCGCGCTCGATGCGCAGCGGTCCAGACCCGTCGGGGGCCTGGTCGCCGTCGCGTACCTCCACCGCCTCCACGAAGCCGTCCGCCTCGAAGTCGCGGCCGTAGACCACGTTGAAGGCGTGGCGCTGTTCGGCGTCTGCGCCCGTGATCCAGGACGATCCGCGGGCCACGTGCGGGTCAAGGAAGTAGCGCACGGAGCCGGAGATCTCCCCGTCTTCGCCCACCACGCGGTCGGGCGAGTTGGGTCCGATCCGGCTGGGGCCGATGTAGCCGGGCACGAGCTCGGGGTGGGAGGCCAGGTCATCGGCCGTGGCCATCTCGATCTCGGCAGGCGCCATGTTCGCTTCGATGCGCTTGAGGTCCGCCTCGCGGTCACCCGGCATACCGATGACCACGAGCTCGCGCTCCCCGGTGGGGTGGGTAGCCACCACGACCACGTTCTTTAGCGTGTCCGAGGCCTGCCAGGGCCGGTCCTCACGCGGCATGACGTCGTTCGCCAGGTCCACCAGCGCCTCGATGGTCTTGCAGTCCGGGGTGGCCACGACCTCCTGCTCGGGCACGCCCGCGAAGTCCAGCTCCGGTAGCGGCGCGGTGGTCACGGCCTCTGTGTTGGCGGCATACCCGCCGTCGGAGACCACGAACGTGTCCTCGCCCACCTCGATGGGCGAGAGGAACTCCTCCGAGCGCGAGCCGCCCATCGCGCCCGACGTGGCCGCGCAGATGACGTAGGGCAGGCCAAGCCGGGTGAACGTGCGCTCGTAAGCATCGCGCATGATCTGGTAGGAGACATCCAGGCCCGCGTCATCCACATCAAAGGAGTAGGCGTCCTTCATCACGAATTCACGCGTGCGCAGCAGGCCGGCGCGCGGGCGGGCCTCATCGCGGTACTTGGTCTGGAACTGGTACAGGTTCAGCGGCAGGTCCTTGTACGAGCTGCACTGGTCCTTCACCGCGAGGGTGAACATCTCCTCATGCGTGGGCGCCAGCAGGTAGTCGTTCTCGCGGCGGTCCTTGAGTCGGAACAGGTTCGCGCCGTACTCCTCCCAGCGGTTCGTGGCCTCGTACGGCTCGCGCGGGAGCAGGCCCGGGAAGAGCATCTCCTGAGCGCCCGCGGCGTCCAGCTCTTCACGGATAATCTGCTCAACCTTGCGCAGCACCCGCAGGCCGAGCGGCAGCCAGGTGTAGATGCCCGGCGCCACGCGGCGGATGTAGCCTGCGCGCACCAGTAGCTTGTGGGAATCGACCTCGGCGTCGGCCGGATTCTCGCGGAGGGTCTTAACAAAAAGATGAGACATTTTCAGCACAAAGCCAAGTGTATATGCCCCGGCCGACAATTCCGTATTCGGCCACCATGTGTACCGAGCGCACGACGCCGTCGCTCACCTCTACGCCCGAATGCCCGACTCTCCGCGCGCAGCTCCCGCACCGCCCGTCTCACAGCAAGATCGTCGAGTACTCCCCCACGGTCTTAAATCCCGCCTTCTCGTACACACGTACGGCGGGCAGGTTGTAGTCGTTGACGTAGAGGGAGACCGTGGGCGCGATCGTGGCCTGAACCAGCCGCGCCACCTGCACCATCGCGGCGGTGGCAATCCCCTGCCCGCGCAGGTCGGGCGCGGTCCACACGCCCTGGATCTGCGCCACTCCCCCGGCCAGCGCCCCGATGTCGGCCTTGAACTCCACGCGCTCGCGCCCATCCGTGCCCCGCCCGAGCCGCACGAAGGTGTGGCCCGCCCGCACGAGCCCGTGCACCCGGTGCGAATACCCCGAGCCGTAGGTGAGGGGATCGTAGCCGACCTCCTCGGTGAACATCGCCACCGACGCCGGCAACACGATCGCGCCCTCGCCGATGCGCGCCGGGCGCACCTCGGGATCGGGCGCCACGCTCTCACGCCCGGCGTATACCATCGACAGCTGGCTCTCGCGCACCTCACGCGCCACGCCCACCCCGGATTCGATCCGCTCCCACAGGGGCATCACCTGCTCGCGCGGACCCACCAGCGAGGAGAAGATGCGGCGGGTGGACAGGACATGGCCGGCGAGCAGGTCCAGGCCGTCGTCGTCGAAACCAAAGGGGACCAGGTTCGCGCCGTTCCAGGCGACGGCCGTGAGTACACCGGCGTCGTCGAAAAGACCAAGCGCGTGGCTGGGACGCGGCCATCCCTCCTCGATCGGGACGCGGGCCAGGATGGTGGCGACGGGGTCAGTGGCGAGGAGGTCGATGGCCGCCTGCCGGTCGGCCGGTCCCAGCCGGCGTAGCCGCCCGGGCCTGCGCAACCAGCGCACTAGACGATCACTTCGACATGCGAGTCCGGATCCTCGGCAAGCCCCAGCTCCTCGGCCACAATCCGGGCGCGCGCGATGAGGGTCTCCACGATATCCGCCTCCGGCACCGTGTCCACCACCTTGCCGCGCACGAAGATCTGGCCTTTGCCGTTGCCGGACGCGACACCGAGGTCCGCCTCGCGCGCCTCGCCCGGGCCGTTGACCACGCAGCCCATGACGGCCACGCGCAGCGGGAACGTGATGTCTTTCAGGCCTTCGGAGACGTTATTGGCCAGCTCATACACGTCCACCTGCGCGCGCCCACACGAGGGGCAGGAGACGATCTCGAGCTTGCGCGGGCGCAGGTTGAGCGAACGCAGAATCTCCTCGCCCACCTTCACCTCTTCCACCGGCGGGGCGGACAGGGACACGCGGATCGTGTCGCCAATCCCCTGGGAGAGCAGGGCGCCGAAAGCCACGGCCGACTTGATCGTGCCCTGGAACTGCGGGCCGGCCTCGGTCACGCCCAAGTGCAGCGGCCAGTCCCCCGCCTCCGAGAGCAGCTCGTAGGCGCGGACCATCGTCACCGGATCGTGATGCTTGACCGAGATCGCGAAGTCGTGGAAGCCGGCCTCCTCGAACAGGCGCGCCTCGTTGACTGCGGACTCCACGAGGGCCTCCGGGGTGGCCTTGCCGTACTTCTTCAGCAGGCGCGGGTCGAGCGATCCGGCGTTGATGCCGATGCGCATCGCGGTGCCGTTCGCGTTCGCGGCGGCCGCGATCTCCGGGATGCGGTCGTCAAACTTCTTGATGTTGCCCGGGTTCACGCGCACGCCCATGCCCGCATCGATCGCGGCGAACACGTAGCGCGGCTGGAAGTGGATGTCGGCCACCACGGGGATCGTGGCCTGCTGAGCAATGATCTTCAGAGCGTCGGCGTCCTTGTCGGTGGGGCAGGCCACGCGCACGATGTCGCATCCGGCGGCCGTCAGCTCCGCGATCTGCTGGAGGGTGGCGCCGATGTCGTGGGTCTTCGTGGTGGTCATCGACTGCACCGTCACGGGCGCGTCGCCTCCCACGAGCACGTCACCCACCTTGATCTGGCGGGTTTTCTTGCGCCGCCGCAGCACGGCGGGCGCCTCTTTGACGGACGGCATTCCAAGAGAAACTGGTGTATTCACGAACACGATTATGTCACTTCCCGCAAAGATTCCCTACCGAAGGCACGCTAGACGACCGGGTTCACGATATCGGCCACGATCAGCAGGATCGTCATCGCGATCAGCGCGAAGAACACGGCGTTGCTCAGCGGCAGGAGGCGGGCGGTATCGAACGGCCCGGGATCAGCCTTGCCGCGTGCCTTGGCGATCGTGCGCCGGGTGCCTTCGAGGATCGCGCCGAGGATGTGCCCGCCGTCCAGTGGCAGCAGCGGGATCATATTGAACACGAACAGCGACATGTTGAGCCCCGCCAGCAGCATCGTCAGGTCCGCCACCCGGTCCGCCGCCGTGTAGTTCACCGCGTTCGAGGAGGTGATGTTACCGGCGATGTCCGCCACGCCCACGATCCCCACAACCCCGGTCTGGTCGCGCTCCCCACCCGTCACCAGGTTCGTGGCCATGTGCCACAGCTGGGCGGGCAGGGTGAGGACCACCTTGGCAGTCCCTGCGGCGATGGTGGCGGTCACGTCCGCCGCGCGCGTGAACGGCTGGCGCTGGCGCTCGAAGGCCGGCGCGATGCCGGCATACGGCACCTCCCGCACCTCGGCCTCGCCCACTTCGTTCTGCTTGGTCTGCTCCACCGGCACGGGTGTGATAACGACGTCGGCCGGCTCGCCCCCACGCAACACCCGGACCGTCACCTGCCCGGTGCCGCCCTGGGCGATCGCGGCGGAGAGCTCGGGCCACGTGGCCACCTCGCGCCGGCCCCATTCGACGATGACGTCGCCAACCTCCAGCCCGGACAGCGCGGCCGGGCTTGGCTCCTTGCCCTCGCACTGGTCGGCCTCGGCCTGCCCGACGCACGGCATGATCGCCCCCACCGCGGTGGTCGGCTGGGAGATCCCGATGCCGGAGACGACCCCGGCGATGAGGAGGGCGGCGAGCACCAGGTTGGTCAACGGCCCGCCGAACATGACGGCGAGCTTCTTCGGCGCGGTGAGGCGCCAGAAGGCCTGGTGCTCCTCCCCCGGCCCGAGTTCGGCGGCCGAGGCCTGGCGCGCCTCCTCGGCCACCGTGATCTGGCCGTTCTTCTCCACGGGGGTGCCCGGCCTGGCCGGGGCCAGCATGCCCGCGATCCGCACGAAGCCACCGAGCGGGATCGCCTTGATGCCGTACTCGGTGCCGCCCCGGGTGGTCGACCACAGGGTGGGGCCAAAGCCGATGAAGTACTGCGAGACCTTGACCCCAAAGCGCTTGGCGGGCAGCAGGTGGCCCAGCTCGTGGATCGCCACCGAGGCCAGCAGGCCAAGAATGAGGAACGCGATGCCGAGGGCGGCCATCAGCCCAGCCGCTCTCGCGCGGCGCGGCGCGCCCAGGCGTCGGCCGCAAGCACGCCGGCAAGCGAGACCTCGCCGGTCCCATCGAAGGAATCAAGCACGGCCGCCACGGTGTCCACAATGTCGAGGTAACCGATCTGGGAGGCAAGGAAGGCATCCACGCACACCTCGTTCGCCGCGTTCAGCACCGCCGGGTGGAGGGCGGAGGCCGCCACGGCGGAACGGGCCAGGTCGATCGCTGGGAAGACATCGGCGTCGTAGGGCTCAAACGTCCAGGCGGCCGGCACATCCCACGCGCACGGGCGCGCCACGTCCTCCAGGCGCGCGGGCCAGGACAGGCCGAGCCCGATCGGCAGGCGCATGTCAGGCGGGGAGGCCTGGGCGATCGTGGAACCGTCGATGAACTCCACCATCGAGTGAATAATCGACTGCGGGTGGACTACCACCGTAATGTCCGCCGGTGCCACGTCGAACAGCAGGGCCGCCTCGATAAGCTCGAGGCCCTTGTTGATGAGGGTCGAGGAGTTGATCGTCACCACGGGGCCCATCGCCCACGTGGGATGGTTGAGCGCCTGCGCGGGCGTCACGTCCTCAAGCTCGGCGCGGGTGCGGCCGCGGAACGGGCCGCCCGAGGCGGTCAGCACCAGCCGGCGTACCTCGCTCTTGCCGGTCACCACCGGGCTGGTCAGCCCCTTTTCGTGGCGGCCCGAACGCAGGGCCTGCGCGAGCGCCGAATGCTCCGAATCGACCGGTACGATCTGGCCCGGCCACGACATCGCGTCCTTAATCAGCCCGCCGCCGATCACCAGCGACTCCTTGTTCGCCAGCGCCAGCGTGGCGCCCGATCGCAGCGCGGCGAGCGTGGGGCGCAGCCCGATCGAGCCGGTGATGCCGTTGAGCACCACGCCCGAATCCTCCGCCGTGCCGGACAGGAAGCCGGCCAGCTCCACCATCGCCTCCTCGCCGCACGCCACCTCCGGCGCGGGCGCGTCGCCCGCCACGGCCTTCCATGCCTCGGCGAATTCGCCGGCGCGGTCGGCGGCGATTGCCACCCGATCGACGTCGTGGTCAAACGCCTGGCGGGCGAGCAGCTCAATGTTGGCGCCGCCAGCGCCCAGCCCGCGCACGCGGAAACGGCCCGGGTGGGTGGCGATGACGTCGAGGGCCTGGGTTCCGATCGAGCCAGTGGATCCGAGCAGGACGACGTCGCGCATCACTCCACCGCCAGCAGGACGGAGACGGCGTGGTCCAAGAAGACGTCAACCACGGACTCGCGGTAGGCATTGGCACCGCGGGCCGAGCCGAAGGTGGCCCCGCGCACCTCGGCCGACGTCAGCTCCGCCTTGCCCGCAAAGTACTCTGACAGGCGCTCGAGCAGCGCATCGACGTCCGCCTTCTTATAACCACGCCCATCGGCGTCGGCGAAGCGCTCCCCGGCCGGACGGAGCAAGCGCGGGTAGAGGGCCTGGGCCTGCTTGTAGGTGGCGGCGAGCCACGCCTCCTCCCCCTCGGCCTCCATGACCTTGGCCCGGCGACGCTGAACGAACGCCGACTCGAGGCGATCGAGGGCGGCGTCGACCAGCGCGGGCGTGTAACCCTTGCGCACCCAGTCGAACGCGACGCCGCGCACGGCCACCTCGTCAATGTCAATCGACTCGTCCCCGGCGTAGGCCAGCTTGGCCTGCTCAAGGAACTCATCGACCTGGGTCGGGTTGTAGCCGTTGTTGAGGCCGCCGACCCGCTTGAATGTATCCGTCATTTTCTCCCCTGTTCCATCACAGCGAGTTGATCAGCCAAATCGACAGGCTCGGCACGGTGCTCAGCCAGGCGCGCCTCCACCGCTTCCTGGGCCTGCTTCGCGCGACGCGCCACGTTGTCCCGGTCCACGACCTCCGCGGCGAGCTGCCCGCACGCACCGTCGATATCCGAACCGCGCGTGTCCCTAATCGTTGTCGAAATCCCGGCATCGATCAAGGTCTGGACGAACGTGCGTGTCGCCCGATCCGTCGACGCCGTCCAGATGCTTCCCGGCGTGGGGTTGAGCGGAATGGGGTTGACGTGCGCCCAGCCGCGCCCGCGCGCATTGAGCTCAGCCGCCAGCAGCTCCGCCCGCCACTGATGATCGTTCATGTCCTTGATGAGGGCATACTCAATCGAAACGCGCCGGCCCGTGCGCACGAAATAGTGCCGCGCGGCGTCCAGCAGCTCACCCACCTTGTAGCGCGAGTTGATCGGAATGAGGTCATCGCGCAGGCCGTCGTCGGGAGCGTGGAGTGAGACCGCGAGCGTCACCTGTAGCCCCTCCTCGGCCAACTTGAGGATCGCCGGCACCAGGCCCACCGTGGAGACCGTCACGTGGCGGGCCGCCATGCCGAAGCCCTCCGGGGACGGGTCGATCATCCGATGCAACGCCGCCCGCACGGCCGGGTAGTTCGCCATCGGCTCACCCATGCCCATGAACACCACGTTCGTCACCTTCACAGACTCGCCGAGCGCGCCCGACTCGGCGAGCGCCATGTTGAGGCGCAGCTGCTCCACGATCTCGGCCGTGGACAGGTTGCGGGTCAGGCCCGCCTGGCCCGTGGCGCAAAACGGACAAGCCATGCCGCAACCGGCCTGGGAGGACAGACACAGCGTAGCCCGATCCGGGTAGCCCATGAGGACCGACTCCACCACCGCGTCGTCAAACAGCTTCCACAAAACCTTGAGGGTGCGCCCACCATCGGCATACTGCTCGGAGACCTTCTTCACCAAGGGCGGCAGGAGCTGGGACACGATCTCCTCGCGCTGACCTTGGGGCAGGTCTGTCATCTGCGCCGGGGCAGCCGTGCGGTGGTCGAAGTAGTGACGCGAAACCTGGTCGGCACGGAAGGCCGGCAGGCCCATGTCGGCCACGAGGGCGCGGCGCTGCTCGCGATCGAGGTCGGCCAGATGACGCGGAGGCTTGCCGCGCCGCTTTTGCTGGAAGGTGAGCGTGGGGCGCTCGCCGCTCTCCACGCGAGGCTTAACTTGCTTGGGCTGAACGTTCATCATCGTGCCTGCACTATAGCAACCCCAGGCCACCGGCAAACATGAGGTAGCACGCAGGGGCACAAAAAAGGATGGAGTCAATCCGGTCAAGCATGCCGCCGTGGCCGGGGAAGATCGAGCCCATGTCCTTGATCGCGAGGTCGCGCTTGAGCAGCGACTCGGAGAAGTCCCCGGCGGTGGACATGACGGGGGTGACGAGCGCGAACAGAACCACCCACGGCCAGGAAAGGCCCACCATGGACCCCACGAAGAACCAAGCCACGAGGAAGCAGGCGATCACCGAGCCGGCAAAGCCCTCCCAGGACTTCTTCGGCGAGATCGACGGCGAGATCGGGTGCTTGCCAAACAGGACGCCAGCCAGCCAGCCACCCGTGTCGTTCGCCACCGGCAACAGGATGAAGGCCGTAATCACCCAAGCCCCGTGCGGCATCGTCGCCATCGCCACCGCGAAGCTGCCCATGAGCCCGATCCAGCCCAGCGAGAAGCAGCCCGCGAGCGCGTCCGTCACGCCCGCGGCGCGCGCATACCCGTTGACCAGCAACGCTAGGACGCAGGTCACCATGTAGATGATGAGCGCGGCCTGAATCCCGTAGAACCAGGTGCCCACCGCCATCGCTGTCTGGCCCGCGATCAGAACGAGGAGCGGGATCTTGAAATTGCGCGCGAGCAGGGCGCCCGCCATCTCCCACTGCGCGATCCCGAGCGCCACCACTACCAGGCCCGCGAAGACCTCGATGCGGATGAAGATCGACGCCGCCACGAGGGCGAGCAGGATGAGCGCAGTGGGGATGGCCGCCTTGAGGTTGCGGCCGGCCCGAGAATGGGACTCCTCGGGTGGCTTGGGTGGACGCGGAGCAAGCCGCGAGAAAATCGCGGCTTGCGGCTGATCTGAGGGCATCAGATCTCCATGAGGTCTTTCTCTTTGCCCTCGAGCAGCGCGTCCACCTGGTCGGTGAAGCGCTTGGTCAGGGCCTCGAGCTCCTTCTCTGCGCGCTCGACCTCGTCCTCTCCGGCCTCGCCGTCCTTCTTGATCTTCTCCAGGACGTCCTTGGCCTTACGACGCGCGGAGCGCACCGAAATCTTCGACTCCTCGGCCTTCGTGCGGGCGAGCTTGACGTACTCCTTGCGGCGCTCCTCGGTGAGGGCCGGCAGGTTGATGCGCAGCACCTGCCCGTCGTCGGTGGGGTTGACGCCCAGGTCGGCGTCGCGAATCGCCTTCTCGATGTCCTTCATCGCAGTGCGATCGTAGGGGGTGATGATGACCGTGCGCGCCTCGGGCACGGTCACCGAGGCGATCTGCTGCATCTGCGTGGGCGAGCCATAGTAGTCGACGATGAGGGAGGTGAACAGTTCGGGGTTCGCGCGCCCGGAGCGGATCTTGGAAAACTCGTTACGCAGGGCGCCCAGAGCCTTCTCCATCATCTCTTCGCCTTCGAGCAGTGCATCTTCAATCATGGTGTCCTCAGTTCTTTGTTACGAGTGTTCCGATATTTTCGCCGCGCAGAGCACGGGTGACGTTTCCAGGTTCCACCATGCCAAAGACGCGCATTGTCATTCCATTATCTTGACACAGCGAGAATGCGGCCGCGTCAACCACACGCAGGCCCTTGCGAAGCGCGTCGTCGTAGGTGAGGTAATCGAGCTTGACGGCCTCCGGATCCGTGCGCGGGTCCGCGCTGTAAACGCCGTCCACTCCGTTCTTGCCCACGAGTAGTTCGTCGCAACGCAGTTCGAGGGCGCGCTGGGCCGAAACGGTGTCGGTAGAGAAGTAGGGCATGCCGGCGCCGGCCCCGAAGATCACCACGCGCCCCTTCTCCAGGTGGCGGATCGCTCGCAGCGGGATGTAGGCCTCCGCGACCTGCGCCATCGTGATCGCGGTCTGCACGCGGGAGGGAACGCCTGCGCTTTCAAGAAAGTCCTGGAGAGCCACGGCGTTGATGACCGTGCCGAGCATGCCCATGTAGTCGGCACGCGCGCGGTCCATCCCCGCCTCCTGCAGTTCAGCCCCGCGGAAGAAGTTTCCGCCACCGACAACGACGCCGACCTGCACCCCGTCGTTCACCGCCGCGGCGATCTCCCCCGCCACTCGCGTCAAGACCGAGGTGTCGAGTCCAACCTCCCCTCCTCCGAAGACCTCTCCGGAAAGTTTAAGCAGGACACGGCGTCGCCTTTGCGAGTCAGACATGGATGAACCTTTCGTCGGGTGATGACCAGTTTACCGCATTCGCCCGTAGTTCGAATCCCGCCCAAACAGCCGGTCCAGTTCGCGACGCTCGCGCTTGGTGGGCCGCCCGGCGCCGGGCTCGCGCGTGGCGATCGGCACGCAGACCTTGGGCCGGGGCAGGGTCAGGTCCGTGTAGGCTTCCCGGGCCACGGGCGCGCCCACGCGCTTGAGGAGCAGCTGCTTGACCTCGAGGATCCGGTCCCAGCCCTGCACGCGGTAGCGCACGACGTCACCCACCTTCACCTTCGTGGCCGCCTTGACCGGCTCGTCGTTGACCCGCACGTGGCCGGCCCGGCACGCGGCGGTGGCCGCCGAACGGGTCTTCGTTTGCCGCACGGCCCACAGCCACTGATCGATGCGCACGCTTTCCATGACAGACAGTGTAGTCGGTGTCGCGCACCACTCCTCGCCGGTGACCCACGCAACTGACCACCCGGGACCTTCCTCACTACGATCAAAACAGAGGTGCTTAGTGCGCCATTTTTGTTTGTGAGGAATCGATGGCAGAAAACGTCAGCAGGCAACCGAACCAACCCGATTCAAACCCCCGCCACATCCGCGTTCCCGGATCAGATCGGGTCTACGACCGCAACAAACTCCTCTTCGTTCTCCTCGTCCCACTCATGATGACCCTGTTGCAGGTCTCCTCCGTCAACAACATCCTCACCTCGATCGGCCACGCCATGAGCGCCTCCGACTCCCAGCTCCAGTGGGTGCTGTCGGGCTACGCGCTCGCCGTCGGCATCATCCTGGTGCCCGCCGGCCGCCTCGGTGACATGTTCGGCCGCTCCTCGGCCTTCGTGGCAGGATTTTCGCTCTTCACCCTGTCCTCGCTGCTCGTGGGCCTGGCCACCGACGCCACGATGCTCAACTTCATGCGCGTCCTCCAGGGTGCCGGCGCGGGCATCCTCTCACCCCAGACCACGGGCCTCATCCAGCGTTACTTCGTGGGCCAAGCCCGCGCGAAGGCCTTCGCCATGTTCGGCCTGGTCGTGTCGATGTCTGTGGCCGCCGGCCCGCTCATGTCCGGCGCACTCGTGGGGATCCTGGGCGAAGCGGCCGGCTGGCGCTGGTCATTCATCATCAACTTCCCCATCGGCATCATCGGCCTCATCCTGGCCTTCCTTTGGCTCCCGTTCGGCAAGGAGCGCCGCCACGTGGGCCCGCACCGCGCCGAGGCCCGCAGCGAGTACATCGAGATGCAAGAAGAGGAGGGCCGCTTCTACGAGCGCCCGAAGATCGACCTCGACTTCCTCGGCATGGTCCTCCTTGCGCTGGCCGTGGTCGGCATCATGCTGCCCTTCATGTCCACCGGCTGGGCGTTCGCCTGGGCGCTCCTTCCCGCCGGTGTCCTCCTGCTCGCGGCCTGGGTGGCCTGGGAGTCGTACTACAAGAAGATCGGGCGCGAGCCGATGGTTAACCTCGAGCTGTTTGGCATCTCCACGTTCTCCTGGGCCACGGCGATTACCGTCTTCCAGTTCCTTGGCATGACGTCGATCTTCGTAGTCCTGGCCCTCTTCCTCCAGCGCGGGCTTGACGTCTCAGCACTCGAGGTCGGCCTGGTCACGCTACCCAACGCGTTGGTCTCCGCCTATGCGGCAGTGTGGGCCGGCAAGCGGGTCCTCCTCAAGGGCCGGGCCGTGCAGGCCATCTCGCTCGCCCTCATGGTGATCGGTGTGCTCGGCATGATGGGCGTGATCTGGGCGATCGGGAAGGGCCTGCCCTTCTGGTGGCTCATGGTCCCCGTCAGCGTGCTCGGCTTCGGCCAGGGCGCGATCGGCTCGACCAACCAGACCCTGTCCATGCTCGACGTGCCCGCCGAGCACGGCGGCACCGCCGGCGGCATCGTTCAGACCGGTCAGCGCATCGCCACCGCAATCGGCATCGCAATGATCACCGCGGTCTTCTTCCAGGGCCAGCACGCTGGTAGCGGCGACACGGCGTGGTACAACGCGATCTACATCGCCTACGCGCTGGTGACCTTCATCCTGCTCATCGCCCTCGCCCTGGCCGTCATCTTCTGGCGCAAGGGCACGGCGGAAATCAAGGCGTAGGGGCTCAGCCCTCGCGGTACTCGATCCCCATCCCGCCCTCGGGGTAAACCCAGCTCAGGGCCCCGGGGGTGGCGACTGCGAGGCACGCCCCGCACTCCAGGCACGCGGCGAACTCGGCCGAGATCGTACCGTCGGCCTCCTCGCGATACACGTGCGCCGGGCAGACCGCGATGATCCGCTTGGCCGTGCCCGTGGAACGCACAAGCTCCTGGTCGATGACGATGTGGCTCTCGCCCGTGTGGTAGACGTTCTTGGCGAGGCGCTCGTTCACGCCGCCCGGATTGAAAGACATCCCTGCCTCCTAAAGCGCTCGCAGCGCACGATAGCCGGTCTTGACCAGGTCACCCACGCGGATCCCCGAGCCCTTGAACGCGTCAAGGGCCACCTTCGCCAGGTGCCGGCGCGGACTGAGATCGTGGTGGTAGGCGCCGTAGAAGACGTCCGCCAGCAGCTCGCCCGCCGGCCCGAACATCAGCTGATCATTGCCGAGAAATCCGGGGGCGTGGCGGTAGGTGTGCATGTCCTTGCCCACGAAGCTCGCCTCGTATTCATCCACGTAGGCCTGCAGGGCCAGGCGCGAGTAATCGCCCGCCTCGATGGCCGCGTGGACCGCCTTCGCGGCGGCCAGCGCCGATCCGGCCGCCAGGTCCATGCCGCGCACGGTCAGGCCCGTGTTGAGGGTGAAGCCGGCGGCGTCGCCGATGAGGACCAGGCCATCGTGAACGATCCCCTCCTGCATCGCCTGCCCGCCCTCGGCCACGAGGTGGCAACCGTACTCGAGCAGCTCCCCGCCCTCGAGGAAGGGCGCAAGGAACGGGTGGGCCAGCAGGTGGTCATGGATGTCGGTGGAGGCCAGACCCGAGTCGGTCAGCCGCTCGAGCATGAGGACCACGCCCATCGAGACCGAGTCCCTGTTGGTGTACATGAAGCCGCCGCCCGGCACGCCCATCGTGGCATCCCCCACGATCGCGTAGGAGGCGCCTTCGTTGCCTACGAGGTTGAAGCGCTCCCGAACGGCATCCTCGCCGATCTGGATAACGGACTTGATGCCGAGTCCCAGGTTCTTCGTGGGCTGCTTCGGACGCACGCCGGCGCCCTGGGCGAGGAAGGAGTTGACGCCGTCGGCGGCGATGACCACCTTCGCCGTCATCTCCTCGCCCGCGGCCTCGATGCCGCAAAAATGCGTGTCGCCGCGCATCAGCCTATCGACCTTGACGCCGCTAATAAGGCTGACGCCGGCCTCCTCGGCCTGCTGCGCAAGCCACGGGTCGAGGTGGGCGCGCAGCACGCTGACGGCATTGACGGGCTCGGCAAGGCGCTGGTCCCAGTAGTCAATATTGACCGCCGAGGTGGTGTTCAAGAAGCTCAGCGTGTTGCGCGTGATGACGCGCTCCACGGGGGCCTCCTGGGCGAAGCCGGGGAAGATCTCCTCCATCACGCGGCTGTAGAACACGCCGCCGGAAAGGTTCTTGGCCCCCGGCTCGGTGCCGCGCTCAACCAGCAGCACCTCGCGCCCCTCGCGGGCGAGCGCCGTGGCAGCCACGGTTCCGGCCACCCCCGCGCCCACAACGATGACGTCGAAATCCTCCATGTCGGCCCCTCCCCTACGCCTTGAGCGCCTCGATCATCTTCGGTAACACCTCGTACAAGTTGCCGACGATCCCGTAGTCGGCCAGCTCGAAAATCGCGGCCGTCTCGTCATTGTTGATGACCACGATCGTCTGCGCGCCGCCGATGCCGGCCGTGTGGTGGATCTGGCCGGAGATCCCCACCGGGATGTAAAGGTCCGGGGAGACCGAGTGGCCCGAGACCCCAAGATACGAATCGCGCTCGAACCAACCGTGGCCTTCAACGAGCGGGCGGGTGCACCCGACCTCGGCGCCCAGCGCGTCCGCGAGCTCGCGTGCGAGCGCCAGGTCCTCCTCGGCCACGAATCCGCGCCCGACCCCCACGATGCGGGTGGCCGCGCCCAAGTTCACCTGCGCGCCCTCGTGGATGTCTTCACTGGCCACGCTCACCGTGTAGCCCTCGCCAGCCACGGTTTCTCCCGCAACCTCGCCCGGCACCGCCTCGCCCTCGCTGACGAGGACCACGGCCGGGCCGGCGAACTCCACGGTCTCCTCGACCATGCCGCCGAAGCGGCTGACCGTGGCGGAGGTGGTCGACAGCTCGCTCACGTTGCGCAGCAGTGGCGCGCCCTTCGCGGCGCACAGCGCACCCGCCAACGAGCGGCCTGCGGGGTTGTTCACCACGAGAATGAGGTCGCCCGCCTGCGCGTCCACCGCGGCCACGACCGCCGGGGCCAGCGCCTCGGCCGGGGCGTCGCCCGTCTCGATCCGGATCACGCGGTCCACCCCGCCCACCGGGGCATCGCCGACGACGACACTGACCTTCTCCCCCTGGGCCAGCTCAACGAGCGTAGAAATCTCAGAAACGGTGGTCACAATCCAGGTAGTCATTTACAGCACCCCGTCCTCACGCAGGGCCGCCACAAGCTCGGCGGCCGTACCAAACATCTTGCCCTGGCGCACGCGCTTGTCCGGGCGCTTGCGGCCCACCACCTCGAGCGGGGCACCCGCGCTCTCCACGTCCGCGGCCGTCAGCACCTCCACGGGCTTCTTGCCGGCCGCGAGGATGTCCTTCATCGACGGCACGGCCGGGGTGGTTGCATCCGAGGTGGTGGCGACGACGGCCGGGCCGGTCAGGCGCAGCGTGCGGCTGCCGCCCTTGATCCGCTGGGTGAGAACGAAAGCATCGCCGTCGACCTCCACCTTCGCCACGTCGAGAATCGCCGGCCAGCCAAGGTACCCCGCGATGAGCGCGGGCGTGACTCCAGCCGCCTCATCCACCGAAGAATCGGCCGTGAGCACCAGCGAGACGTCACCCACCTTGCTCACCAACTGGGCCAGGGCGGCGCCGACCTGGGTGGCAGACCAGGCCGAGACGGCGTCGTCGGCAAGTATCAGCCCGCGGTCAAAGCCGCGCGACATAGCGTTCTTGCGCGCCATCGGGGAGGCAACCTGGGCAGAGCCCACCGAAATACCCACGAGCTGCGTGCCCGCGGCATCAGCGACCCGCCGGCCCATCTCCATCGCCACCGGATCCGACTCCGACACGGCGGCCTTCGCGCGCGTCCAGTCAACCGTGCCGTCGGCAAGCACCTTGGCATCTTGCGGATTAGGCGCGTACTTGTAGGCCACAACAATACTCAACGTCGTTCTCCCCTTCATCAAACCCTCATTATCGCGCGGGTCGCGCGCAGCCGCGCCCGGGGCACGGCTTTTCATCTGCGAGCAAATACTCGACTTAAGCCAGTGTGGGGTGCGATTACCTCGCACCCCACACCAGTGAACTAGCCCTTACTCCTGGCCAACGCGCACGCGCTTAAAGCCCGTGATCGTGGCGCCGGCGGCCTTGGCAACCTCGCCCACCGAGTGCTTCGGATCGCGAGCGTAGGGCTGGTCAAGCAGGCAGACCTGCTTGAAGTAGCCCTTAAGGCGGCCTTCGACGATCTTCGGAACAGCCTGCTCCGGCTTGCCCTCGGCGATCGTCAGCTCGGTGGCGATGCGGCGCTCGTTCTCGAGCTCCTCCTCCGGCACGTCGCCCTCAGCGAGGTAGGCCGGGGACATGGCGGCCACGTGGACGGCGACGTCGTGGGCGATCTCCTTGCCCGCGGCATCGGTGGCGACGATGACGGCCACCTGGGCCGGCAGGTCAACAGCCGTCTTGTGCATGTAGGCCTCGACGTGCTCGCCAGCGAGGTACTCAACCGCACCCACGCCCAGCTTCTCGCCGATGATGCCGATCATGTTGTCCACGGCGTCCTTGACAGTGCCCTCCGGGTGAGCGGCGGCCAGGACCTCATCGGTGGTCTTGGCACCAGCCTCGACGGCGGCGGCGAGGATGCCCTCGGCGAAAGCGATGAACTTCTCGTTCTTCGCCACGAAGTCCGTCTCAGCGTTGACCTCGACGATGAGGCCGAATTGGCCCTCGTCGTTCGTGCCGATGTGGGACAGGACCAGGCCGTTCGAGGCCGTGCGGCCCTCACGCTTGGCGGCGACCTTCAGGCCCTTGAGGCGAAGGATCTCCTCAGCCTTGGCAGTATCGCCCTCAGCCTCGGTCAGCGCCTTCTTGACATCCATCATGCCAGCGCCGGTCTTCTCACGAAGAGCCTTGATATCTGCAACGGTAATTGCCATGTTGATCTTCCTTAGGCGTTGTCGGTCTCAGCCGGGGCCTCAGCGGCCGGGGCCTCGGCGGGGGCTGCTTCAGCCTCGGCCGGAGCCTCAGCCTCGTCACCCTCGAGGAGCTCGCGCTCCCACTCGGGCATGGGGTCCTCATCCTTAGCGCCACCGCCACGGGCCACCAGGCCCTCAGCGACTGCGTCGGCGATCACGCGGGTCAGGATATCGATGGAGCGGATCGCGTCGTCGTTCCCCGGGATGCCGTAGTCGACGTCGTCGGGATCACAGTTCGTGTCGAGGATCGCACAGACGGACATGTTGAGCTTGTGGGCCTCAGCGACCGCCAGGTGCTCCTTGTTCGTGTCAACGATCCAGATGGCCGAGGGAACCTTGCCCATGTCGCGGATACCGCCGAGCGTGCGCTCCAGCTTCTCCTTCTCACGACGCATCATGAGCAGTTCCTTCTTCGTGCGACCAGAGCCGGCCACGTCGTCGAAGTCAACGAGCTCCAGCTCCTTGAGGCGCTGGATACGGGCGTTAACGGTGGAGAAGTTGGTCAGCATGCCGCCCAGCCAACGCTCGTTGACGTAGGGCATACCCACGCGCTCCGCCTGCTCGCGGATCGGGCGCTGGGCCTGACGCTTGGTGCCAACGAAGAGGATGTTGCCGCCGTGGGCCACGGTCTCCTTGACGAACTCGTAGGTGCGGTTGATGTCGTCAACCGTCTTACGAAGATCAATGATGTAGATGCCGTTACGATCGTTGAGGATGAAACGCTTCATCTTGGGGTTCCAGCGACGGGTCTGGTGCCCGAAGTGGACGCCGGCTTCAAGCAGCTGGCGCATGGAAACGACTGCCATGGTCGTCCTTTCTCACAGCGCGGGTGTGCCGCGCTTGGTTTTACGGTTCTTTGCCCACCACACCCTGTGGCAGGCCCTGGTGCCCCATTCCACGCTCCATCGGACCGATGCGCGGAAGGCCTTGCGGCGAGCGAGCACGCGTAGTCTGTCTTTCGACAGCCTTCCTAGTTTATCCAGGGCCCGCACAGTTCTCCAACACTAAAACTTGGCGCGCGCGGTGGCGTTGCCTACATCGCACCCGGGCCATGCCGGGCTGACATTTGGCGTCCCCGCGGGGCACAATGAATCGGATGGTCATTTCTTGCAGGGAGGTGCGGCATGGATCCTGAGGTTCTCTTCCGTATCGTGGACGTCGCGGGCGTCATCGCCTACGGGGTCATCGGCGCATCCCTTGCCCGCAAGCTCGAATACGACATCATCGGCTACCTCACCCTCGGCATCCTGACCGCGCTCGGCGGTGGCATGATCCGCGACTCCCTGCTTGGCGTGGGCTTCCCCGTGGCGCTGACCGACCCGTGGTACCTCGCCGGCGCGATCGGCGCCTCCGCCTTTGCCTACCTCGTGCCGCTGGATGGGCCGTGGGCGCGACGCGGTCTCACCCTCGCCGACGTCCTCGCTCTTGGCTGCTGGTCCGCCACCGGCGCCGCGAAGGGCATCTCCGCCGGGCTCGCCCCGATCCCCTCGATCTTCCTCGGGGTCATCACCGCCACCGCCGGCGGCGTGATGCGCGACGCGCTCGTGCGCCAGACCCCCGCTATCTTCGGCTCCAACCCCCTCTACGCCACCATCTCCATCGCCGCCGCCGGGATCATGGTGATCTTCCAGCAGCACGACATGTACGAGGTGGGGATGGGCCTAGCGATCCTCCTGTGCCTCATCTTCGGGCTCGCCGCCCGCCGCTTTAACTGGATCCTGCCCGTGCGGCAGATGAACCTGCTAGCCGATTCGCGGCGCATCCTGCGCCGCGAGCACGTGACCAACCTGCGCAAGTTTTCCCGACGCAAGGACTCCAAGTAGCGCCAACCACGCCGTGGCGCAAGCTTGCCGGTCGCTCCGACACAACTCGTGAATCTGGTGCCGCCCTGGCGGCGGTAGCGATCGTTAGCCGGTATTTTCACGAGTTTCGTCGGCCGCCCCAATCGGGACGAGTCCCTGAATTGGGAAGAGCGTGTTTCTCCACAGATTCCCTGCCGGGTGGCCCGACCACATCGGGCACATTATCGGCGTGGGGCTTTCGGCGATTTTGAGAGCCTGGTGGCATGAAGAAGTTTCTTGTTGCACTCGCTCTCGTCTCCCTCGGCGGCGTTGCCGCCCTCACCCTACCCTCAGGCCCTGCGCCTGCTGAGCTCTCGGAGAGTGTGGCGCCCTCGGCGAACTCGGCACTCTCGGCTGACTCGGTGGGCTTGGCCGGCACGGTAGACGCGGACAGCTTGGCTGGCTCGGTGGGCTTGGCCGGCTCGGCGCCCACGGTCGAGTATGCCTGGCCCTCGGGCGCCGAGGTGCCGGTGCTCCGGCCGTTTGCGCCCGGGCCAAACAACTGGGACGCTGGGCACCGGGGCGTGGACCTGGCGATCGCCGCCGGCCAACCCGTGTATGCGGCGGCGAGCGGCCGCGTCATCTACGCAGGCAAGCTCAATGACCGCGACCTAGTGTCGATCGGGCACGCCGACGGGATCCGCACCACCTATGAGCCCCTCTCCCCTGCAGTCACACGCGGGGACACGGTCACGCGCGGCCAGCTCATCGGGCACGTGACCGGCGAACACTGCGCGCCCTCCTCGTGCCTGCACTGGGGAGCCAAGCGCGCAACGAGCGACTACCTCGACCCGCTATCGCTTCTATGGGGTCCGATCATGCTCGTCGAGTAGCACGCCCACCTGCCGTGAGCGCATCAGGCGAACTTGAGGCGCGGCGGTAGATTGCGGGCGCTCCCGGGGCGGGTGCGCCCGCCGTGTACGCACCCCTTCTGTTAGGCGCGCGGGTGGGCCTGGCCGAAGGCGGCGCGCAGGCGCTCGGCGCTCACATGGGTATAGCGCTGGGTTGTGCCGAGCGAGGAGTGGCCGAGGATCTCTTGGACGTTGCGCAGGTCCGATCCGCCGTCGAGCAGGTGGGTGGCCGCCGAGTGCCGCAGGGCGTGAGGCCCGATGTGCGGCAGGTCCGCAAGGTCGGTGAGCCGGTCGAGGACCGTACGTACCATGCGCGGGTCGATCCTGCGTCCTGCCTTGCCCACGAACACCGCTGGCGTCGGCCCCTTGAGGAACTGGGGGCGTAGCGCCAGCCATTCCGACAGCGCCTCGCGGGCGGGCCTACCGAAGGGGACGATGCGCTCCTTATCTCCCTTACCCACCACCCGCAGCGTCATGTCGGGCTGGATGCTGGACACGTCGAGGCCCACGAGCTCGCTGACACGGATCCCGGAGGCGTAGAGCAGCTCGACCATCGCCCAGTCCCGCACCGTGAGCTCGCCGTCCTCCGCCGCGCGATCCGCGGCGATATCGAGCAGGCGCTTGGCCTGGGCATGACTCAGCACCTGGGGTAGCTTGTTCTCCGCCTTCGGGGAGGTGAGCCGCTGGCCCGCGTCGGAGTCGATGTGCCCGTTCTTGTACAGCCACCGGGTGAAGCTACGGATCGCCGCCGAGTGGCGGGCCATCGAGGCCCTCGAGTGGCCCTCCTGCTGGAGGGAGGCAAGCCAGGAGCGCAGGTCGGCAAGCTCCACGAAGCGCAACGCTCCCGCCACGTCGTCCGAACTGGTGCCGAGGAAGTCGAGGAAGGAGCGTGCCTCGGTGGCATAGGCGGCCACGGTGTGCTCGGACAGCCCGCGCCGCACACCCAGCTCGCGCACGTAGTCGTCCAGAATCGTCTCGATGCTCATGACTTCACCTTAGTGCGCCGGTAGCGCCCGTCGCGCTCTTCCACACGCCCGGCAAGTACCAGCCGGCCGAGCGCCGCCAGGGTCTCGGGCAGGGCCATGCCCGCTGTCGCCGCGATCGACGCCGCGCCCTTACCGCGGACGAGGGGCACGGCATCGAAGGCGCGCTGCTCGCGCATGTCGAAGCCGTCGTCCACCCCGCCGGAGAAGAAGTCGGCGGCCAGTGGCTCTTGGACCCCGATTGGCCCCATGAGCTCGCGCAGGTGGCTCACACTGCCGATCGCAGTGGCGCCGTTGCGAAGCAACTCGATGCAGCCCTGGCTCTGCACGGAATCGATTGGGCCGGGGACAGCGCCGACCGGCCGGCCGATCGCGAGCGCGTGGCGCGCGGTTGACAGAGCACCGGAGCGCACGGGCGCCTCGACCACTACGGTGGCCTGGCACAGCGCCGCGATGATGCGGTTGCGGGCCAGGAAACGGAAGCGCTGCGGGGCGGCCCCCAGCGGGGATTCGGACACGATCGCGCCGCCCGCCTCCAGGGTCTTAGCGAAGAGCGATTCGTGGGAGCGGGGGTAGACCCGGTCCGCGCCGCCCGCGCTGACAATAAGGGTGGGACGGCCGGCGATGAGGGCACCCTGGTGGGCGGCGGCATCGATGCCGAAGGCCCCGCCGGAGACCACGGTGGCCTCCTCGGAGATCTCGAAGGCGAAGTCGCGGGCCGTGCGCAGGCCGGTGGAGGTGGCCGCGCGTGAGCCGACGATCGCCACTGCCCGCGCCTCCAGCGCCGTTGGATTACCCTTGACCCACAGTAGGAGCGGCGCGTCGGCGCCCAGGTCGTTCAGTTGGCTCGGCCACCGCGAGTCCTCCGGCCCGATCACGCTCACCCCGGTCATCTCCAGCGCCCGCATGTGGAACGGCTCTTGGTGGGCAAGCCGGTGGCGCCAGCGCTCGATCTGCGCGCGCATGCCCGGCTCGAACTCCCCGTCGCGGATAGCCTCGAGTGCCCCGGCCGGGCCGAGGTTCTCGATGAGGGTATGGGCGATGGGGTCAGCTCCCTCGGTCATGCGCGACCATTCGATGCGCGCCTGCAAATCGTTCACGAGTCCATCCTTCCGCTCAACATGAAGGCCGCCGCCACGTCGTCGTCGGTGGGCCTGCCGTGCCCGGCGAGGTCGGCAATCGACCAGGCGAGGCGCAAAATCCTGTCATACCCGCGCAGCGAGAGCAGGCCCGAGGCCAGGCCCTTGTCGATCCGGGCCAGTGTCACGCCCTGGAGCGGGGTGTTGCGCCGCAGCCAGGAGCCGGGCACGTCGGCGTTACGCTCGAGTTCGAGGCCGGCCAGGCGGAAGGCCTGCCGCTCCCGGGCCTCGGCCACGGCGCTCTTCAGCTGCGCGCTCGAGGCGCTTCCGCCCCGGCGCAGGTCTGCCTTCGACGGGCGACGCAGGGTAACGTGGATGTCGATACGGTCGCGCACCGGGCCGCCTAGCGAGGCCTCATACAGCCGGATGTCGCGCGAAGTGCACGTGCACGCCGAGCCCGGGTCGAGCCTGCGCCCGCACCTGCAGGGGTTGGCCGCCGCAATGAGCTGGAAGCGTGCCGGGAAGCGCACGCTCGCCTTCGCCCGCGCCACGTCAATCCACCCCTCCTCGAGCGGCTGGCGCAGGGACTGGATCGCTCGCGGGGCAAACTCGGGAAACTCGTCCATGAAGAGCACGCCGCGGTGCGCGGCTGTGATCGCACCCGGCCGCGGCATCCGCGATCCCCCGCCCACCAAAGCCACCGTGGTGGCCGTGTGGTGGGGCGCGGCGAAAGGCGGATGGACGGGCAGGGACGTGACCCGCTCGCCCGTGAGGGAGGCGATCGCCGCCACCTCCAGCGCGTCAGCCTGGCTGAGGTCCGGGAGGATGCCGGGCATGCGGCGGGCGAGCATCGACTTACCCACCCCGGGCGGGCCGACCATGAGCATGTGATGCCCGCCCGCGGCCGCCACCTGGAGGGCGAGGATCGCCTCCTCCTGCCCGCATACGTCAGCCACGTCCGCCATCGCCTCCGGCACGTCAAGCACCTCGGCACTGAGCTGGGTTGGGGGCGGGACGACGACACCGGGCACCCCGCACATCTCGGCCACCTGGGCCAGGTGGTGCACGCCGATGACCTCCAGCCCGTCCACGAGCATCGCCTCGTCCTGGTTGGCCTGGGGCACGATCGCCACCTGCGCGTCCTTAGCCGCGAGCAGGGCGGGCAGGACCCCGCGCACCGGCCGCACCGAGCCGTCCAGGCCGAGTTCGCCCATGACAACCGCCTCGCGCCCGAAACCGAACCCGATCGAGCCGAGGATCGCCACCGCGATCGACAGGTCAAAGCCGGTACCCGATTTCATGACGTCGGCCGGCGATAGGTTGACCGTGAGGCGCCGATTGGGCCACGTGATCCCGATGGCGTGAAAGCCGGCCCGCAGGCGTTCGCGCGCCTCATTGACCGCCGCGTCGGGAAGCCCCACGATGTGGAAGCTCGGCAACCCGTTGAGCTGGACGGCCTCCACGAGGATCGGCACCGCCTGCACGCCCACCACCGACAGGGTGTTGGCCCGCCCCACCGTTCCTGCGATCGCTTTCATGACTCCACCCCCTTGAGGTGGGTCAGCTCATGCCTATCGCCGGCCAGATCCACCGTCACCACGTCCACGCCAATCTGCGTGCCGAACGAGCGGTGGTCAAGGAGCCACTGCAACAGCAGCCCTTTGATCCGATTGACCTTGAGCGCGGTCACCGCCTCTGCGGGCGTGCCCGCCCGGTGAGTACGCCGTGTCTTGACCTCAACCGCCACGATCGCGTTACGTTGCGGGTCGAAGCCCACGATGTCGATCTCGCCCCCGCGCGTACGCCAGTTGCGGGCGAGGATCGTCCAGCCCTGTTGCGTCAGATATGTTGCCGCGAGGCTCTCGCCCCACGCGCCTAATTCATTGTTCGTCATAGGACGATTTCAGCAGGAATCGCCGGCGCCTGATTTCGCAAAAGCCCCAAATGTGGGTAAAGCTCCCGCAAGGGAAAATGTGGATAATGTTTTTTCGCGAAATAACGCTATTCGAAGTCGAGCCCGCGCGAGAGATCGGGCTTGTTCAGCTCCTCCACGTTGACGTCCTTAAAGGTTACGATCCGCGCGCCGCGGATGAACCTCGAGGGGCGGAAGATGTCCCACACCCACGCGTCCGTGAGCGTCACCTCGAAAAAGACGTCACCGGCGGCCGAGGCGCGAACCTTGACATCGACGTCGTTGGCCAAATAGAAGCGCCGCTCGGTCTCCACCACAAACTGGAACAGGCTCGCCACGTCCCGGTACTCGCGGTAGAGCGCGAGTTCGGCGTCCGCTTCGTAGTTCTCCAGTTCGCTCATCGTCCCTGCTCCAATCCAGGTAGTTTCCAGCTCGTTCGGTGGTGCTCGCTCGCGCCGAGCGCTCCCAGGCCCGCGATGTGGGCCGGCGAGGAGTATCCCTTGTTTCGCTCCCAATCGTAGCCCGGATACTGCGCGCCGAGCCGGGTCATGATCTTATCGCGCTCCACCTTCGCGAGCACGCTCGCCGCGGCCACCACCGCGCAGCGCGCGTCGCCCTTGACCTCCATGTGCACAGGATAGGGCGGAAGTTGCGGCCCGATCGGCAACTCCGACGGCGACCACCAGTCGTGCGTGCCGTCCAAGATCACCGCCGAAATCGGCAGATCCAGCTGGGCGAGCGCCTCCCCGGCGGCATACCGCAGCGCGCCGATGATCCCCCACTGGTTGACGACGTCGGCGCCCGCGTGCCCCACCGCCGCGGCTTCCACCCACTCACGGACCTGGCCCACTGCGCGGGTCCGCGCTATCGGCGTCATGAGCTTCGAATCGCGCAGTCCCGCGGGGAAGTCATCGGGAGTACCCAGGGAGACGACCGCGATGCCCACCGTGGCCGGCCCGGCGAGCGCCCCGCGCCCCACCTCGTCAACCCCCGCCACGTAGCGACCGCCGCGCTCGCTCACCTCGCGCAACAGGGCGAGCTCGACCTCGCGATCAGGGACTATCAACGCCTGCGAACACCTCTCTGGCCGAGGGGATCTTACCCATCCGGTCGAGCGGATACATGGTCAGCCACGCTCGCCCCTCGATGTTCGAGATCGGCACGAAACCAAAGCCGGTGGCTTGCTGGTGGTAGCGCGAATCCTTCGAGCGGTCGCGGTTATCGCCCATGAGCCACACGTGCCCATCAGGAACCACCACGTCGAACTCCGTGTCCGACGGCGAGGATCCGGGCTTGATGTACGTCTCCGTAATCGGCTCGCCGTTGACCGTGATGAGGCCGTCATGACAGCACTCCACGTGATCGCCGGGCAGGCCAATGATGCGCTTGACCAGATGGTCGCCCACGTTCTGTGGGACCACGCCCACGAGTTCGCCCACACTGATGAGCACCTTCTGCACCCCAGAATAGTGCGGCTTCGCCGAGTCGGACAGCCAGTTGCCCGGGTCCACGAACACGACCACGTCACCCCGGTGGAGGTCTTCCTCCGAGTCCGCCAGCTTGTTGACCAGGATCCGATCCCCCGGAATAAGCGTGTTCTCCATCGACTCAGACGGGATGGCGAAGGCCTGCGCGAAGAAGGTCTTGATGATGACCGAGATGAGGAGAGCTACCGCGATGATCGTGGCAAATTCGAGCACGGTGGATCCCAGGCGCTTCTTGGCGCCCACTTCGCCCTTCTCGCTCCGACTCGGTTCAGCACGGTGCTCGGGCGGGTACGACGGCGGCATCGCGTCCGCCTGGTCAAGTTCCTCCATCGCGCTCCTCCTACTGACCACTACACTACGTCACCGGCCGGGCACGTTCGCCGCCGAGCCGGGGTGTCTCCACGTGACTTCGCCGACAGCGTTCGGGCTGTGGATAAAAAAGAAGCACCCTCGCGGGTGCTTCCAGCTTGCGACACCCTTAGGCGTCTGCACGCATCTCGCGGATCTTCGCGGCCTTGCCGTGACGATCGCGCAGGTAGTACAGCTTGGCGCGGCGAACGCGGCCACGGCTGACCACCTCGATTGAGTCAACGTTCGGGGAGTGCAGCGGGAAGCGACGCTCCACGCCAACACCGAAGGACACCTTGCGGACCGTGAAGGTCGCACCAATGCCGTTGCCGCCCTTGCGGTCGATGACAACGCCCTGGAAGACCTGGATACGGTGACGCTGGCCTTCCACAACCTTCACGTTGACCTTGACCGTGTCACCCGCGCGGAAGTCGGGGCGCTCGGTCAGCGATGCTTCGTTAATCTTGTCGATAATGTTCATTATCTTCTCAACCACCCTGCGCGCAGGTCAGAGTGCTTTCCGGGCTTTCGCCCGTTCGTCGGAAAGAACTTGCAGCCGGATCGTGCCCCCTGCGGCAGGCCGCGAATCCCATACAAGCCCTACAATTGTGGCACACGCGCCCGGATCGCCAAAGTGACATCCTTGTTGATCTGCTCACCCACAACGAATTCGCGCGCGCCCACAACCCTGAAGCCGGCCCGCTTGTAGGCCCGGATGGCACGTTTGTTGGCGGTGTTCGTCCCTAGCCAGACGTACGGCTCGCCACCCTCGGCCCGCCGCGCCACCTCGGCCAGGGCCTCGCGCATGAGGATGTCGAACACGCCCGTGCCGCGCCACGGCGTATCGACGTAGAGCTTGGACAGGTACACGAGCTCGCCCTCACGCGGGGTGTCCTCCAGCACGACGTCGACCGGCGCCCCCGCCTCGATCGCCTCGGCCTGGTCCTGTGCGCTCGCCGGGAAGAAGGCCATCGCGTAGCCGGCGAGCTTGCCACCCACGCGGGCCACGAGCACGAGGTAGCGCGGGTCGGCGACGTAGTTCGCGAACCGCTCCGAGCTCAGGTTTTCGGCCACGAAGGCCGCGATGTCGGCGTCGGCCATGCCGGGCGGGCAGGCGTGCGGGAAGAGCCGGCCGGCAAGGGCAGCGACCTCTCCCGCCTCCGCCGGCCCAGCCTCGTTCACGACTACGCGCTGCAGGCCCTCCCCGACCACCCAGCCGAGCCGGGTCAAGGTCGCGCGATCCCTCTTGCCCAAGCCAGCCACGTCGAGCACGGCGATCATGTCCGGGCGCCGGGCGGCCGTGCGCTCGAGGGCGCGGTCGCGCCGCCAGCGAGCCACCTTCCCGTGGTCGCCGGAGGTGAGGACCTCGGGCACGTCCAGGCCGCGGAAGGAGGTGGGCCGGGTGTAGACCGGGTACTCGAGCAGGCCGGCCACCCCGTGCGATTCCTCGCGCAGCGACTCGGGGTTGCCCACCATCCCCGGCACGAGCCGCGAGACGGCCTCGACCAACGCAATCGCGGCCACCTCTCCCCCGTTGAGTACGTAGTCGCCGAGCGAATACTCGACCACCTCCATGCCCGCCGCACGGTAATGTTCGGCCACCCGGGCGTCGATCCCCTCGTACCGTCCGCACGCGATGACGATTTGGTCAGCCTCCGCCAGCTCCCAGCACGCCTGCTGCGTGAGCATCGCGCCCGAGGGCGTCGGGATCGCAAGTACGGCACGGCCGGGGCCCACGACGTCGTCGATCGCCTTGCCCCACACGTCCGGCTTCATCACCATGCCGGCGCCCCCGCCGAACGGCGAATCGTCCACGGTGCGGTGGACGTCGGCGGTCCAGGTGCGCAAGTCGTGCGCGGCGATATCGATAAGGCCGCGGCTGCGCGCCTTGCCGACAAGCGACAGGTCGAGCACGGAGAAGAACTCGGGGAAGACCGAGATGATGTCAAAGCGCACGCCTACCGCCCCTCGGTCTCCTCGGAGATCACGAGCTCGTCGGGCGAGAAGAGCCCGGGAGGGGCGTCGATGATCACGCAGTTATCCTCGAGGTCCACCTCGGTGACGATCTCCTTGACGAAGGGCACCCGGGTGATGATCCCGTCCGGCTCGCGCACCACCAGCAGGTCCTGAGCGGGCATCGGCTCGAGCCCGACCACGATGCCGAGCTCGTAGCCCTCCGGGTCAAGCACCTCCAGGCCCTTGAGCTCGTGCGGGAACCAGGCATCTTCTTCCGCCTCGTCCTCATCCGACTCGATGACCAGCTTCACCCCGCGCAGCGACTCGGCGCCCGTGCGGTCGGCGTACTCGGCGAAGCGCACGTACTGGGTGCCCTTGTATTCGCGCCGCGCTGTGATCGTCACCGGGCCCATGTCGGCCGGGTCGGTCTCCAGCGTGGTGCCCACGGCGAGCCGCCGCTCCGGATCGTCCGTGCGCACGTCCAACTTCACGTCACCCTTGAGGCCGTTCGCGGCACCAATGATCGCCACCGTCAACTGCATGACTCCCCCTTTTTCTCTTCCTTCAATCTTGCCTGGATAGCAAAGGACCCGCCACACCTGGCGGGTCCTTCACGGAAGTTATCACAGATCGGTTTCGATCACGTCAACGCGTACCGGGCCCTGCGTTGCAAGCGCGCCGATCACGGAGCGCAACGCCTTGGCCGTGCGGCCGTTGCGGCCGATCACACGCCCGAGGTCCTCGGGATTGACTCGGACTTCGAGGAGCTCACCGCGGCGGTTGTTGCGCGAGGTGACCTCGACGTCGTCCGGATTGTCCACGATTCCGCGAACGAGGTGTTCCAAGGCGTCAGCAAGCATTACGCTTCCTCAGCCTCTGCCGGAGCCACGTCAGCCTCGGCCTCAGCCTGTGCAGCCTCCGCTGCGGCGGCCGCCTCGGCCTCCTCGCGAGCCTTCGCCTTGTCGGCGCGGCGCTTCTCGGCCTCGGCCTGGACGGCCTTGGTGGCCTCCTCGCGCTGCGCGGCGATGTCCACAACCTCGGCGGTCTTCAGGGTGGAGCCACCCTCGAGACCCTTGGCTGCCTGCCAATCACCCGTGATCTTCAGCTGAGCCAGCACCGGCTCCGACGGCTGGGCGCCGACCGAGATCCAGTAACGAGCACGCTCCGAGTTGATGTCGATCACCGACGGCTCGGTGTTCGGGTTGTAGTAACCGATCTCCTCAATGACGCGGCCGTCACGCTTCTTGCGAGAATCGACGACGACGACGCGGTAGTGGGCCTCACGGATCTTGCCCATACGCTTCAAACGAATCTTGACTGCCACTTTAGCGGTCACTCCTAGTTCATGTTTGGTGGGTTCCAACCGGAAACGTGGGAAATCATGCGTCTGGTTTTTACCCGGACTGAGACGCCGCCAGGGTGAGAGGGACCCGGTGATGCCTGAGTACAACGAACCATGATGCCAGACTTTGCCCACTTTTTGCACTCCCTGCTCGCTTTCCGCTCGGTGGTAGTGGTCACGTGCCGGGTTTTCAGGAGCCCTAAACACGGCGTTTCATTGTAGCGAAGTGTGCGAAAGGTCCCTCAACTGTTAGTTCCCATCGCCGCTGGCAGGAACGACAATGGAGTCATGCCCCAAGACACCCGCCACAGGGAGAACCTCGCGCCGTACGCGTGGCTCTCGATCGGCGTCGCTATCGTGACCATCGCGCTCAAAGCGGGAGCCTACCTCGCCACCGGCTCTGTCTCCCTCCTGTCGGACGCGATGGAGTCAGTGGTCAACCTCGTCGCGGCGGTCATCGCCCTCATTTCGCTCATGCTGGCCGCCAAGCCCGCCAGCTCGCGCTACACCTTCGGGCGCTCGAAGGCCGAGTACTTCTCCACCGCCATCGAGGGCGCCATGATCTTCGGCGCGGCCGCGCTCATCATCTTCGCCGCGATCATGCGCCTCGCTCACTCCAAGCCCGTGGAGAGCCTCGGGATTGGCCTGGTCATCTCCGCCATCGCCGCCCTCATCAACGGCGCCGCCGGCATGTACCTCATTCGCGTGGGCCGTAAGAAGCGCTCGATCACGCTCGAGGCCGATGGGCGCCACCTGCTCACCGACCTCATCACCTCCGCCGGCGTCATCGTCGGCCTTCTCCTCGTCCTGGCAACCGGCTGGTCCATCCTCGATCCCCTCATCGCGATCGCCGTCGCCATCAACATCGTGTGGACGGGCCTCTCGCTCCTGCGCACCTCGCTCTCCGGCCTCATGGACGTCACACTTCCCGACGACGAAAACGCGGCCATCGTCGAGGTCCTGCGAAGCTTCAGCCAGCCGGGCTCGATCAGCTTCCACGGTCTGCAGACCCGCCAGTCCGGCCGCGAGCGCTTCATCAACGTCGACCTCCAGGTGCCGGGGCTGTGGACGGTCAAGCAGGGCCACGACCTCGCGATGGAGGTCGAGCGCGCGATCCAGGCCCGGCTCGACAACACCGACATCGTCATCCACGTCGAACCGATCGAGGACGAGGCCTCGTATGAGGATATCCCCGAGGGCTTCATCCCGCTCGGCGACGAGTACTGGTCCTAGCCCGCCGACCTGACGGGCCGGCGCGGCCTAGATGACGCGCACCCCTGAGGCGAACACGGCCAGCGGCTCGCGTAGCGTCTCGATGTTGACTTCCGGGTCTTCCCGGTACACGACGACGTCGGCCGGCTCCCCTTCCGCCCACACGTCGAAGCCGATCTTGGCTCGCCCATCAAAGGTGGCGGCCGCCATGACGAGGTCGGCCGGCATCCCGTCCTCGACCGCGTCGATGAGTTCGTCAACCAGGTTGACCTCCGCCACGTTCTCCGCCGTGTCGGAGCCCATGAGGAAGTGCGTGTCTGTCTCGACCATGAGGGCCAGGTGCTCGCGGCGCCTCGCGTCCATCCCCAGCATGCGTTCCACGTAGGTGGGGAACTTCGCGCCTTTGGCCGCGAACTCGGGGAAGCGGCGGATCTGGTGAACCGTGGGGGTGATGAGGATCCCCCGCGCGGCGGCCTCCAGCAGGTGGTCACGGGTCATACCCGTGCCGTGCTCGATCCCGTCCACGCCCGCCTCCAGCAGGTCATCCACCGTCTCGGTGGCGAAGGTGTGGGCGGTGACCTTGCCCCCGGCGTCGTGAACGGCGGCCACAGCGTCGATCAGCGCCCTGCACGGCCACAGCGGCGTGGTGTCGCCGACCTCGCGGTCGATCCAGTCGCCTACGATCTTGATCCAACCATCCCCGCGCTCGAACTGGCGCACGGCCTCGGCGGGGAGGCCTGCGGGTTCGACGTCGACAGCGAGGTGGCGTTCGTAACGCTTGAAGCGCGCAATGTGCTGGCCCGAATGCATGACGCGGGCCAGCCCCGGCTCCCACGCGACCTTCGCATCGTGCTGGCCCCCGGCGTCGCGAACAGTGGTGATCCCGTGCCGGGCCAGCACCTGCAGGCGACGGCGCATCTCAGCCACCGGGAGCGGCTCGGGCGTGCGGCGCATGCCGGGGGGGGTGTGGACGTCGAGGAGGCCGGGGTAAGCGAAGCCCGCAATCTCCTCTCCCCCACCGGAGCGCGGGGGCGAAAAGGCGAGGCGACCGCCGTCGATCCAGGCTTGGCTCGCGTCGGTCCCACGGAGGGTACCGCGAAGATGAACGGTCATGATTCCTCCCCGCCTACTTGAGGAAGCGCGCCAGCTCCTCCATGTCGACCTCGGGCTTGGCCTGCGGGCCGCCGAACGCGCTGCCCTTCTTCGCCTCGGCCTCACGCTGGGCGGCGAGTTCCTGCTGGCGGCGCTTGGCCGGGTTGCCCGAGCGGCCCTTCTTCGAACCGGAGGTGTTGCGCTTCTTCTTGTTCTGCCGCTTCGTGTAGCCACCGCCCATGCCCGGCATGTTCGGCATGCCCGGGATGTTCGGCATCCCGCCGCGCGACATGCTGGTCATGACCTTCTTCGCCTGCTCGAAGCGGTCCACGAGCTGGTTGACTTCCGTGACCGTGGTGCCCGAGCCGTTGGCGATGCGCAGGCGACGCGAGCCGTTGAGGATGCGGGTGTCGGCGCGCTCGGCCGGGGTCATCGACTTGATGATCGCCTCCTGGCGGTCGATCTCCCGCTCGTCGAACTCCTCGAGCGCCTCGCGGTACTGGCCCATGCCGGGCAACATGCCCATGAGCTTCTTCATCGAGCCCATCTTGCGGATCTGGTTGAGCTGCTCGAGGAAGTCGTCAAGCGTGAAGTCGCCGCCGGCCATCTTCGAGGCCAGGTCCTCGGCCTGCTGCTCGCTCCACGTGCGCTCGGCCTGTTCGATGAGGGTGAGCAGGTCACCCATGTCAAGGATGCGGGAGGCCATACGGTCCGGGTGGAAGCGTTCGAAGGCGTCCAGCTTCTCGCCCGTGGAGGCGAACAGGACCGGCTGGCCGGTCACCCCGCGCACGGACAGCGCGGCGCCGCCGCGGGCGTCGCCGTCGAGCTTGGAAAGGACCACACCGGTGAAGCCCACCCCGTCACGGAAGGCGAGGGAGGTATTGACCGCGTCCTGGCCGACCATCGCGTCCAGCACGAACAGGATCTCATCAGGGTTGACGGCATCACGGATGTCGCGCGCCTGGGCCATCATCTCTTCGTCCACACCGAGGCGGCCGGCCGTGTCGACCACCACCACGTCGAACGTATTTTCCTTCGCGTAACGAACCGAGTTGCGGGCCACCTCGACCGGGTCGCCGATGCCGTTGCCCGGCTCGGGGGCGAAGACGTGGACACCGGCCTGCTCGCCGACCACCTGGAGCTGGTTGACGGCGTTGGGGCGCTGCAGGTCCGAGGCCACGAGGAGCGGGCGGTGGCCGTTCTCGCGCAGCCAGCGGCCGAGCTTGCCGGCCAGGGTGGTCTTGCCCGCACCCTGGAGGCCGGCGAGCATGATGACCGTGGGCGGCTTGGGGGCCCAGTTCAGCTCGCGGGTTTGACCGCCGAGCACCTCGATGAGCTCCTCGTTGACGATCTTGACCACCTGCTGGGCGGGGTTGAGCGCCTGGCTCGCCACCGCACCCACCGCCTTCTCACGGACCGCGGCGGTGAACTGCCGCACGACGGGCAGGGCCACGTCCGCATCCAGCAGCGCGCGGCGAATGTCGCCGATGACCGCTTCGACGTCCTTCTCCGACAGGCGCCCTGCCTTGCGCAGGTTGCGAAGCGAACCGGTGATCCGATCAGAAAGCGAATTAAACATGCAGACCTCAAACGAAGTAATAGAACGAGCAAAAGTCTACCCCAAGCGCGCCGCCGGCCAGGTGGCGCGCTTGGGGCAGGAGATTAGGCGAGGAGGGAATCGACGAAATCCTCCGGGTTGAAGGGTGCCAGATCGTCGGCGCCCTCCCCCAGACCGACGAACTTCACCGGCACGCCAAGCTCGCGCTGGACCGAGACCACGATCCCACCCTTGGCTGTGCCGTCCAGCTTGGTGAGCACGATGCCGGTGATCCCGGCGACCTCCGCGAACACCTTCGCCTGTGTCATGCCGTTCTGGCCCGTTGTCGCGTCCAGCACCAACAGCACCTCGCGTAGCGGGGCGCCCTTTTCCATGACGCGTCGGATCTTGCCCAGCTCGTCCATGAGGCCCGCCTTGTTCTGCAGGCGGCCGGCGGTGTCGACGATCACGACGTCGGCCCCGGACTCGCGCCCGACCTTGACGGCCTCGAAGGCCACCGACGCCGGGTCTGCACCCTCACGGTCGGATCGCACGACGTCGACGCCAACGCGCTCACCCCACGTGGCAAGCTGGTCGGCGGCAGCCGCGCGGAACGTGTCAGCAGCGCCGAGCACCACGCTCTTGCCGTCGGCCACGAGGAGGCGGGCCAGCTTGCCGGTGGTGGTCGTCTTGCCCGTGCCGTTGACCCCGACCATGAGGATCGAAGCCGGGTGGCGGGCGTCGTCGGCGACGACGGGCTCAAGGTTAAGGGAACGGTCCATGTCCGGGCCGACGAGCGCGAGCAACTCCTCGCGCAGGATCACGCGCACCTCCTCCACGTCGGTGGTACCGCGCACCTTGGTCTGCGTGCGCAGGGTGTCCATGAGCTCGGTGGTGGCGTCCAGGCCGAGGTCGGCCATGAGGAGCGTGTCCTCGAACTCCTCCCAGTCCGCCTCGGACAGGTCGCCGCGCGACAGGATCGACAGGAGCGCGCGCCCGAGCGCGCCCGAGGCGGCAAGGCGCCCGCGCAGGCGCTCCATGCGCGAGCCCACCGATTCAGGAACCTCGACGGCCGGGACCTCGACCTCGGGGACCGCGGGCTCCGCAGGGACCTCGGGCTCGGCCGGCCCAGGTTCGGCCGGAACCTGCGGCGCTACCGGCGCCTCGACGTCGGGCTCAGCCTCGGCCAGCGCCTGCTGCTCGAGCTCGGGGCGCTGCTCCCAGGGCAGCTCCTTCGACGAAGACCTGCGCTGGCGCACAACCAGCGCCGTGCCAAGGGCGAGAATAGCAAGAATGCCAAGGATAAGAATGATGATCTGTTGAGTATCCACGGCTCTAGTCTCGCCTACATCGGGCGATATTCCAAAGAGTGACTCGCTCGGCGGACCGCGCCACCAGGCCCATTGAAAAACCTTGGACGGTTCCGGCGCGATGTCCCCATATAAAGAAGATCTCGCCGAAACCGTCCAAAATACTTTACTCGCCGCGCGGCATGAGGTCGATCGCGGCGCCGGTGAAGATCCGAACCCCGGCCGGTAACACCTTTTCCTCCACGCAGAACTTACGGTTATGCGCGCCGGCGGGCGAAGCGGTGAGCATGCGGATGAAGGTGGCCTTGCCGCCGTTGGCCTGGACCCGATCCATCATGAAGGCGTAGTCCTCCGATCCGGAGGCCTCCATCCAGTTCGGCTGGTGCGCCTTCAGGCCCAGCTCCGCTGCGACGGCGTCGATGCGCTCCATGAGCTCGCGGTCGGAATCGAGCGAGATCGACTCCCCCATCCGCACGATCTCATACTCGAGCTCGTACATCGCGGCCGCCGCCTTGATCACCGCCCTGGCCCGCTTTTCCATGTACTCGTTGGTCTCGGTGGTATCGCCCCGCACCTCAATCTCCAGGTGCGCCTTGTCGGCGATGATGTTGCGCCCACCGTCGATGATCACCTTGCCCACGTTGACCCGGCTGGGCCCGTGCGAGTGGCGGGAGATCGCGTACAGGTTGAGGATCGCGGTAGCCACGGCCGGCACCACGTTGCGCCCCTCCTCGGGCGCGCCCGAGGCGTGAGCCGAGCGGCCGAAGAAGTTCACGTCCATCTTCGTGGTCGCGAGCGCGCCGCCCGCTCCGGAGCAGATGTCCCCGTCCTGGGACTTCTCATCCACGTGCTGGGCGAGCATGAAGTCGACGTCGTCAAGGTGGCCCTTGGCCACGATCGACTTCGCCCCTCGCACGCCCTCCTCCGCGGGCTGGAAGATGATCTTTAGCGTGCCGGACCACGAATCCTTCATCTCGGCCAGTAGCTTGGCGGTGCCCAGACCGATGGTGATGTGGGCGTCGTGGCCGCAGGCATGCATAGTGCCCTCATGCTCGGAGCGGAAGCCCTTGGCGGCCGGCTCGAAATCGTCGTCGTCGGCCTCGTGGATGGGCAGGGCGTCGATGTCGAAACGCATGCCGACCGTGGGCCCCTCCCCGTTGCGCATGATCGCCACCGCGCCCGTGAACTGGTCCTTGATCCTCTCCAGCCACGCGGGGGCGGCGCCCTCGTCGAGCGCGCGCTGGAAGGCCGCGGCGTCGGCGTCGGGACCGGGCAGGCCCATGCGCTCGTCGGCCTCGCACACGTCGGGGCCGTAGAGCACCTCGTAGCCCCAATCGGTGAGGCGCTCCAGGATGATCACGGTGGTGCGGTACTCCTGGAAGCCAAGCTCGGGGTAGCGGTGGAAGTCACGGCGCCACTCCACAAGCTCGTCGGTCATCTGGGCGGCGGCGTCGTTGATGCGACGCGCAATATCGTCGGTGATAGCGGTCATGATGTCCTTATTACCGTTATGCCCGATGTTATCGGAGCCTCCTTCGGGCGTGATCACCGACGACGACGCACGGCGCCCGGGATCCGACGCGCACCGCGATACAGCGCCCTGCCGAGCCGAGCAGAGCCTCGCGCACCCTGCTTGGCCACCTGTGCCACCGTGCCAGCACCCGCCGAGCACGCCGCCCACACCTTCTGCGCGCGCGTGGACTGGGCCGGCGCCTTGTGGGAAGCGCGCTCCGAGTAGTCCTGCTTGACGTCCCCGGCAGCCTCGAGCGCCTTGATGACGGCAAGCTCGGTGGCGTCAAGGACTTTACGCGGGGCCGAGGAGCCGACCGCGCGGGAGAACTTTTCCTCAATGCCGTCCGGGGAGTAGTAGGGATCGCGCTGATCGCCGCCGAAGGTGGCAAACATATCCGACAGGTGTGTGTCCTTCATGTGAACCACGAACCTGTCCCCGTCCAACTCATTCGAGCGCCACGCCCTGACCGATTCCTCGACCCATTCGCGCCCTTCGGCGGTCTTGCGTCCGCGCGCTAAATAGTAGGCGCCGCCGCCGACGGTCCCCACAACAGCTGCACTCATCAGAATGGTCATCACCCTTTAGTTCTAGACCAGCCCCACCCAAATAGCACGCTTCGCCGTGGGCGTTTCCATCACAATTGGGTCACGGTCCCTGCTGGCAGCCGGGACCAGGGTCCGTACCTGCCCGCCGCCCGTGCGTCGTTAGCTTCCGGCGAGGTCCTTGACCCGCTGGGAGATGACGCTGGTAACGCCGTCTTCGCGCATGGCCACACCGTAAAGAGCGTCGGCGATCTCCATGGTGCGCTTTTGGTGGGTGATGATGAGCAGCTGCGAGTTGTCCTGCAGCTCCTCGAACAGCCCAAGGAGGCGGGAGAGATTCGTGTCGTCGAGCGCGGCCTCCACCTCGTCCATGACGTAGAACGGCGAGGGACGCGCCTTGAAGATCGCGATGAGGAACGCCACGGCCGTCAGCGAGCGCTCCCCACCCGACAGGAGCGAGAGCCGCTTGACCCGCTTGCCCGGCGGGCGGGCCTCGATGTCGACGCCGGTAGCAAGCACATCGTCGGGGTCGGTGAGCACCAGCTGTCCCTTCCCGCCCGGGAAGAGGCTGGCGAAGGTCGTCTCGAATTCGCGGGCCACGTCCGAAAGCGCGCTGGTCATCACCTCGTTCACGCGCTGGTCGATGTCGCGCACGATCCCCAGCAGGTCCGCCCGCGACTGGCGCAGGTCCTCAAGCTGCTCAGTGAGGTAGCGCTGGCGTTCCTCGAGCGCGGCGTGCTCTTCGAGGGCGAGGGGGTTGATCTTGCCCAGGCGTGCCAGGTCGCGTTCGGCCTTGATCAGGCGTTTTTCCTGTTCCTCGCGCACGAACGGCTGCTCCGGCTTCGGCTTCTCGCCCTCCGCCTGCGGCAAGGTGATCATGAGGTGGGGGCCGAACTCGGCCACGAGCGTGTCAGCTGACATGCCCAGGTCATCGATCGCCTTCGCCGCGAGCTGCTCGTACTTGAGGCGCTGTTCGGCGAGCGCGAGTTCGTGGCGGTGGCCCAGGTCGTCGAGTTCGCGCTGTTCCTGGCGCAGCCGCTCGAGGCTAGTGCGTGCCGCGGAGAGTTCGCCCTCGCGTGTGGCGCGCATGCCCTCGGCCTCCTCGCGCTCAGCGCTGAGGGCCGCAAGGTATTCTTGCGCGACGACGAGCGCGGCCGTGGCGTCCTTCGCCACCTGTTCCGCCACCCCGGCCGCCTCCTGGCGCCGGGCTGCCGCGCGCTCCTCCTGGGCGATGCGGGCCTCGACCGAGCGGGCCTGCGCCTGGAGCGCCTCCGACTTGCCGGCGATCGCGCGCAGGCGCTCCTCGCGGGTGCGGAGCCTCAGCCGGGCCTCCGTCTCGTCCGAACGCGCCGCCACGGTGAGCTTGTGTGCCGCGTCCCGCTCGGCTGACAGCTCGGCCGCGTGCTTGGCCAGGTCCTCCGGGGCGTCCTCGAGCTGGCCCTGCTGCTCACGCAGGTCGGCAAGTTCGTCGATGTGCCGTTCAAGATCGTGGTCAATCCGGCGCACACGTTCCTCGTTACGCTCGATCTCCTGGTGAGCAGCCGACAGCGATTGGCGCAGCACCCCGAGCTGGGCGCTGACAGCCGCCAGGTGCGAATCGCGGGCGCCGAGCTGGGCGGCGATCTGGTCAAAGTCCTCATCGGCGACCGCGGCGGCTGCGTGAGCGCGGGCCAGCTCCTCCTCGGCCCGCGCGAGGGCCTCGGTGGCGGCGGTGGTCTGGGCCCGGGCGTCGTCGTAAGCAGCCTGGCGCGCGAGGATCGCGGCCGCCTGCACCTGCCCGCCCCAGGCGTGGGTGCCGGACAGGACGTCGCCAGCCATGGTCGCCACCGCCGGCGCGCCGGCGTCGAGGAGCTGTTTGGCGGCGGCGAGGTCGACCGCGAGCACCGTGCCGGTCACTAGCGCGCGCAGAGCCACGGCCGAGCTGCCCTCTCCCTCCACGACGTCGGAGGCCAGCCGCGCCTGGTCGGCGGCAAGATTAGTCTGTGCGAGCGCCGCGCGGGCGGCGTCGTCGCGATCGGATCGCGCACCGGACTCGATGAGGAGCTCGAGGTGGCCGGCGTCGGCCTCGCGGGCGGCCCGCAGGGCGTCGACGGCGGCGTCGACGTCGCGCACGATCGCCCCCGTTGCAACGCCCGACAGCGCGGCCTCGGCGGCGGCCTCCCAGCCTCCGGCGATCTTCACCGCATCCCGCACCAGGCCCACCACGCCCGTGCGGTGCTCGTCCAAGAGCCAGGCGGTGGCGTCCTCGGGGGCGAGCGAGAGTTCGAGGGTGTCGGCCTTCGTGCGCCACTCCACCACCGAGGACTGCGCGGCGGCCACGGCCTGGCGGGCCTCCTCGACCGCATCATGCGCACCCTGGCGCACGCGCGCCGCCTCTTCGTGGGCGATAGAGAGCGTGTCGTCGCCGTCGGTGTGAGCCACCGCCTGCTCCTCAAGCTCGATGACCTGCTGCTCGGCGGCATCCGCGCGCTTGCCGGCCTCCGCCATCGCGGCGGCCACGCGCTCCTTTTCAGCGGCAAGCGACTCGATGCGCGAACTCGCCGTGGCAATCTTGCCATTCAACCGGGCTGCCAGCTCGCGGCGATCGGCCACAGAGCGGTTGACGGTGGCAAGCTCCTGGTCCAGCTCACGCTCGCGCAATTCGGCGCCCTCCCGCCGAGAGATTACCTCACGCAGCGCGTCCTCGGCAGCGCGGACCTCCTTACCCAGGCTCTCCTCCTCGACCCGGGCCTCCTCCGCCCGCTGCCAGATACGCTCCGGGGCCTCCCCGCGATGCGCCGACGGGCCGGTCTGAAGCAGGGAACGCTCGCGCTCGGTGGCAAGGTTCGCCAGCCCGCGGAAGCGCTCCACGAGCGAGCCGAGCCGCTGCCAGTTCTCCGTCAGCGCCGCGATCTGCGTGCTGGCCGCATCCGCCGCCGCCTGGAGCTCGGACACCTCGTTCGCCGCCCTCGCCACGCGCGCGGCCAACTCGGCCGCGGATTCCTGGAGCTTCTTCTCATTCACCGACTGAGCCTGCAGGCGCGCCTGGGCCTGGGCGACGTCGTCGGCAAGAATGCGAGCCCGCGCGTCGAACACCTCAGCCTGGATGACCTGGGCGCGCCGGGCCGTGGCCGCCTGGCGGGCGAGCGGGCCGAGCTGGCGGCGCAACTCCCCGGCAAGGTCCTCAATGCGCGTGAGATTGCCCTGCATCGACTCTAGCTTCCGCAGCGCCTTTTCCTTCCGGCGCCGATGCTTGAGCACGCCGGCGGCCTCCTCGATGAAACCGCGGCGGTCCTCAGGCGTGGCCGTCAGCACCTCGTCAAGCTTGCCCTGCCCGATGATGACGTGCATCTCCTTGCCCATGCCCGTGTCCGACAGCAGCTCCTGGATATCGAGCAAGCGGCAGGCCGTGCCGTTGATCGCATACTCCGAACCACCCGTGCGGAACAGGGTGCGCGAGATCGTGACCTCGGAAAACTCAATGGGCAACGCGCCGTCGGTGTTGTCGATCGTGAGCGTGACCTCGGCGCGGCCCAGCGCGGGGCGCTTCGCGGTTCCAGCGAAGATCACGTCGGCCATGTTCCCGCCGCGCAGATTCTTCGCACCCTGCTCGCCCATCACCCACGCGAGCGCATCCACCACATTCGACTTACCCGACCCATTCGGGCCCACCACACAGTTAATACCCGGCTCGAAGCTCATGGTGGTGGTCGTGGCGAAAGACTTAAAGCCACGCAAGGTCAAGGTTTTCAGGTGCACGCGCCCAGTTTATCGTGGACGAGCAAATTTTCAGCTATCCGCGCTCCACGTGATCCCGCCGTCGATGGATACGGCGCGCTCGCGGCTCCCATCCGTGCGCATGAACGTCACCTCGATCCGGCCCGCGGCTACCTCGACGTCCTCTACCGCGCCCGTCGATGGCAACTCCGCAACATAGACCCACTCCTGACCCATACGCTCGACGAAGACGTTGCGGTTAGCAGGGCCGGCCTTGTCCACGACGACGACCGCGTGCTCGGGGTCGACATCGAAGGCCTCCACCTCCCCCACGTCCCACCTGGCCGCCACGGTCGGCAGGGACCAAGGCTCAGGCGACGGTGAGGCGGTGGCCTCCGGGGTGGCCTCGACCTCCGGCACGGTGACAAGCTCGGATTCGGGGATTGGCCGGCGGCGCATGGTGAAAGGCGAGAGGGACTCGTACTCGCCGACGTCGCTCTGCCAGCCCTCCCGGCAGTCCGCCGGGTCGAAACACCAGCTGTCGAGGTAAGCGAAGGTGAGCATCGAAGGTGCGATGCCCAGCCATGTGATCCCCGCAAGGGGCAGGGCGAACACCCAGGCTAACATCGCCAGCCCGATCCCCCACGTCCGCCACCTCCAGGCGGCCAGCGCGCCCAGGCACGCGAGCAGCGGGGCCGCCCCGATGACCACGACGATCTTCAGCGGATCCGTGATCCACCAGCCGAGGCGGACGGAGTCCCATTCGCGGCCCGGCAGGGTGATGGCGAGCCACAGAGCGGTGGCGCAGGAAACCCACACCGCCAGCGCAATGAGCGTCACGTGGGTGAACACATGCCATCCGCGCGGCTCGGGTTCACCCTCAGCCGGGATATGGTCAGCCGTATCCACCGTCAACAACCCTCCAGGGGCCGCCATCATTACGCACAAGGATCTCCTTGTAATCCGTATACGTATCGTCGCCGTTCAGCCCCATCTCGGGAGCCTTGTCATTCGTGATGAAGTCGACTGTGAGCACGAGGGCCTCATCTCCGTCGTACTGGCTCGCCCAATAATCGGAGTCGAGCTCGCCCGTGTACGTCACCGACCCGAAATCCTCCAGCACCTCTGACAACGCCGTCCAATGATCAACGACGACGTCCGCCGCCTCGCGCACCTCGTCCTCCGAGTAAGTGGCCGAGGACGCGAGGTTATACGTGACCTCACTCATCGGGTCGCTGGAGCACCCGCCCAGGAGGGCGAGTCCAGCGACCAAAGCGAACGCGCTACGAGACCTAGTCGAACCAGACGGAGATCTCATGGGCGGCTGACTCCGCACCGTCAGAGGAATGGATGAGGTTGCGGATCTCGCCGTCGCCCCAATCACGCCCGAGGTCGCCACGGATCGTGCCGGGCGCGGCCGCAGTCGGCTCGGTGGCACCGGACAGGGAGCGGACGCCCTCGATCACACGATCGCCCTCAATGACGGCCGCGACGATGGGGCCGGACTTCATGTAGGCGGTCATGCCCGCGTAGAAGGGCTTTTCCGTGTGCTCGTGGTAGTGGCGGGCCAGCAGATCGTCAGTGGCGGTGAGCATGCGCATCCGCACGATGCGGTAGCCCTTCGCTTCGATACGGCGCAGGATCTCGCCAGTGAGACCACGCTCCACGCCGTCAGGCTTGACAAGGATCAGTGTTTGTTCAGTCATGCTCCTATGATAGTCGCGCCCTCACCATTGCGTGCGAAAAACGGGGCTAGGACAGCAAAAGTGCGCGGCACAGGGCATCGTGCGCCCGGCGTAAACTCTCGGAATCCTTCATCGCATTGTCGATGTCCCACACCTGAGAGAACTCACCATATACCGACTCGAATTCCGGGCCAGGCCGATGGCCGTCTCTCACCAGGCGCTGTTTCATCGTCTTCGTTCCGAAACGAGCGACGGCCCTTAAAAGCTCCTTCTTGGGGCGCACACTTCGCTGCGCATTGCGCACCTCATTAGTCGGCACTCTAAAGAAAGAAGCGGCGCCCTCATGGTCGGCCAGCATCCACTCCTCGATCATGGGGTCGGCGATTCTGAGGAGAAAGCTGCTTGGGCAGGAACCACCGAGCAAAGCCTGCCGAAGATCAACCGGGCACTTTCCGTCCGAGTCACGTACGACCAACCAAACGCCCCCGTCTGGTACCGACGCCGCTTCACAGTACGCACTGATCTTCTTGTCAAGATTTGCAACGCCATTTTGAATGAAATCGCCACACACCTCCGCTCCCACATACTCCACAAGACGCGCAAGGAAGGCAAGGTCACTCCTCCCCTCACACACAAGGTAGACACGCGCGGCCATCACTGCATCGCTTGGACAAGACCGGTACCGATGCGAGGGTTGATGAGATTGGAGATGGCCTCGGACTTCAGCACTCCGGTATCGACGAAATCTGACTCCGGCGAACACTCCGATAGCAGACTAGCCTGCGTGTTCTCGTCTCCGCGCGTGAGTACCAAGATCTCCTCGCTGGCAACGCCCTCATCGTCGAGCAGGTCGGGCGAGTGAGAGGTCATGACCACCTGCATGTCCTTGCCACGCTGGACGGAGGCGATCATCGACGGGAGTTGCTGAATGATCTCACGGTTAAGCGAGATCTCGGGCTCCTCCAGCAGCAAGATCCCCTCGGATCGAGGCTGGGAAAGCACTGCCCAGAGTAGTGCGATGAGCCGCAACGTGCCGTCGGAAAACTCAGTTTCGAGCTGGTTCGCCGGATTCTTTCGCCAGTTCTTGAAGGCCGCGACCAGGTGTGGGTGCCCGGCCTTGTCGATCTCCAGCTTCAGCGATTCAAAGTTCGGCACCGCCGTCTGAAGCGCCGCTTGGATGCGCTTCAGGCGAGCCAGCCGAGTGCGCTCCTGCGTGGCGTTGATCTCCGCAATGAGCCCGTTCCCCACGGCGTCACTCGATGTCCGGGTGGGACTGGAGTGACGAATGCTCTGCGGGGAGGGATGCGAGTAGCGAATCCCTTCGAAGAACCTCGCCACGTCCCGGAACTTCGTGTTGCTCGCGATCTGCTCCAGGTGGGTCTGAGTGAGCAGGACCGGATCGGCGTTGTCGGCCGCGTTGGGGCGCGAAAGGATAGTCTCGCCCGCTCGCGTCACCACTTCCTTCGCAACGGTCGGCCGGCGCAGGCCCGAGGACTCCCGGCTGATCGCAAGATTGTAGGTCCATTCCTCGCCGCCGTCATCCATGACCACGAGGATTTCAACGTGCCCGTTATTGAAGTTGCGCGCGTTGAGATTGCGGATCGTACTCAAACCGCCACGGTTCTCAATCGCGGAGCTCAGGCCGCCCTGGGGGCTTGCGATGTCACGCAGGAAGCGGAAGACATCCAGGAGGTTTGACTTGCCGGTGGCGTTCGCACCGACGATAATGAGGCGCTGCCCCAGGCGGAAGTCAATCTCGTGGAAATTCCTCCAGTTCTTGACCTGCAGTTTCGTCAGGCGCATTTTCCCTCCCAGGGCCGTCCGTTTCCTCCCATCGTATACGGACGGCCGGCGCATTCCTAGGAGCCATCCACCTTCGGCCGGCCCATGACCGCGCGCGCATTGGCGGCCAGCACGATCGATCCCATGACCACCACGTGCGGGGTGGTGAGCTCCTCGACGTCGGCGCTTTCGGCCACGTCGGCGGCGTACACGATCGCCGTGTCCAGGTTCGGTTCCACGGCCACGCGGTCCTCGCCGAAGACCTCGCGCGCAAGCTCGGCGGTCTCGTCGATCGGCATCGCCCGCTCCGAATCCAGCGCGGTCACCACCACCGAGGAGAAGTGCGGCTCAGCAACCGACAGGATGCCCTCCACGTCCTTGTCCGCCATCGCGGCGAACACGAGGACGCGCGTGCCGGGGAAGTTCTCCTCGAGCGCCCCCACTGTCGCCTCCACGCCAGCGGGGTTGTGTGCGGCGTCGACCAGCACGAGCGGCGACTTGCGCACCACCTCCATGCGCCCCGGCGAGTGCGTGGCCATGAGCGCGTGCTCCACCACGTCCCCGCTCCACGCTCCCCCGCCGAACAGGGCCTCGGCCGCCGCGATCGCCATGGCCGCGTTGCTGGCCTGGTAGTCGCCAAACATTGCGAGCGGCACGTCCTCATACACACCGGCCGGAGTGCGAACCGTGATGATCTGCCCGCCCACCGCGCTCTCCCGGTCAAGCACCTGCAGGTTCTGGCCGTACTGGACGTACTCGGCGCGATTGGCCCGGACGGCGTCGTGAACGAGGTCAAGTACCTCGGGGTCCTGGCGGGCGCTGATGAGGGTGGCGCCCGGCTTGAGGATGCCAAGCTTCTCAGTGGCGATGTCGGTCAGTTCGTAGCCGAGCCATTTTTCGTGGTCGCGGGCGACCGTCATGAGCACGGCCACCTCCGCGTCGATGACGTTCGTGGCGTCCCACTTGCCACCCATGCCCACCTCGACGACGGCGACTTCGACCGGCGCGTCCGCGAACGCGGCATATGCCATCACCGTGAACACCTCGAAGAACGACATCCGCGGGCCGCCCTCAGCGGCGGACTTCTCATCCACCCACGCCACGAACGGGGCCACGTCCTCCCACGCCTGAATGAAAGCGGCGGGCGAAATGGCCTGGCCGTCGATGCTGATGCGCTCACGCACCGAGTTCAGGTGCGGGGAGGTGAAGCGGCCCGTGCGAAGCCCGCGCTCGCGCAGGAGCGACTCGATCATGCGGGCCGTGGACGTCTTGCCGTTCGTGCCGGTGATGTGGACCGCGCGGAAGGACCGCTGCGGGTTACCCATCATGTCCAGGCAGTCGGCCACGCGCTGGATCGAAGGCTGTACCTTGTGCTCCGGGGCGCGGTCCACGATCTGGGCGTAGATCTCCGCGACCTGGCGCTCCAGCTCTACCTGGTCGGCCAGTTGCTGGGTGGGGTCGGGTGCGGGGGCGGCCACGACGTCGTCGAGCACGGACGGGTCCGGGCCCACCATCAGCTGCGAGCGCAGGACCGCCTCGAGGTCGGCGTCGAGCTCGTCGCCCGCCTCCTGACCGGTCAGCGGGTCCGGGCCCTCGTCGAAACGCGATTCGCTCATAGCTTCTCCACGTTCACATCGATGGTGTCGGCGCCGCCGGACACGCTCGCCTCGAGGGCCAGGGTCTCGGCGGTGATCATGTCGAGGTTGGCCTCGACCGCGGCCACCCGCTCATCAGGAACGCGCAGGGTGAGGCGGATGCGGTCAGCCACGTGCAAGCCGTCGGCCTTGCGCTGGTCCTGGACCGCGCGCACGACGTCGCGCGCGTAGCCCTCCGCCTCCAGATCCGGATCAAGCACCGTGTCGAGCACGACGAACGCGCCCGAATCCAGCACCTCGGCCACCGAGCCCTCGTCCGCCTCCACGGCCGTGGTCGCCTCAAACTGGCCGGGCTCGAGCACAATGACCGGGTCGATGAGCATGCGGGCGCGGTCACCCTCCAGCTCCCACGCGCCCTCGCGCGCCGCCTTGAACAGGGCAGACGTGTGACGACGCACGGCGGGTTCCAGCTCGCGCGGCAGCACCGTCAGCTCCTTGCGCACCTCCAGCCCGGACTCCTCCGCCGTCTGGATCTTGACCTCCTTGACGTTGACCTCGGAGGCGATGAGCGAGGCGAACGGGGCCAGGTCCAGGCCGGTGACCACGGTCAGGGAGCGCAGCGGCTGGCGCACGCGCAGCGAGTGGGCCTTGCGTAGCGAGTGGGCGTGCGAGACGACGTCGCGCACCTCGTCCATGACCTTCACCAGATCCGCATCGACGACGTGCTCGGGCCACGTGGGCCAGTCGGTCATGTGGACCGAACGCCCGCCCGTCAGCCCGCGCCAAATCTCCTCCGCCACCAGCGGCAGGAGTGGGGCCGAGACCCGCATGAGAGTCTCAAGCGCGGTGTAGAGCGTATCGAAGGCGCCCTCGTCCTCGTTCCAGAAGCGGTCGCGGGACGTGCGCACGTACCAATTCGTCAGCAGGTCAATGAACCCGCGCACCTCCTGCGTTGCCGCCGGAATGTCCAGCCCGTCGAGGTCGGCCTTGACGGCGTCGGCCAGCAGCTTCGTACGCGAAAGGAGGTAGCGGTCCATGACGTCCAGGCTCGCGAGCGCCTCGGCGTCGTCGACATCGATCGGCGACGCCACGTAGCCCTCGCCCTTGTTGCACGTGCCCGCGTAGAGAGCGAAGAAGTACCACGTGTTCCACAGCGGGAGGATGACGTGGCGCATCGCCTCACGGATGCTCTCCTCGTTGACCACCAGGTTGCCGCCGCGCAGCACCGGGGAGCTCATGAGCATCCAGCGCACGGCGTCCGAACCGTACTGGTCGTACATCTCCATCGGGTCCGGGTAGTTGCGTAGCGACTTGGAGGCCTTGCGCCCGTCGTTGCCCAGCACGATGCCGTGCGAGATGCAGGAGGTGAAGGCCGGGCGGTCGAACAGGGCCGTAGACAGCACATGCATGACGTAGAACCAGCCGCGGGTCTGGCCGATGTATTCGACGATGAAGTCGCCCGGGAAGTGGGACTCGAACCAGTCCTGATTTTCGAACGGGTAATGTTTCTGGGCATACGGCATCGAACCCGAATCGAACCAGACGTCGAGGATGTCCGGGATGCGGCGCATCGTGGACTTGCCCGTCGGGTCGTCCGGGTTGGGGCGGGTCAGCTCGTCAATGTAGGGCCGGTGCAGGTTCGGCTCCCCGTCCGGGCCCACCGGCAGGCGGTCAAAGTCGGCTTCGAGCTCGGCGAATGATCCGTAGACGTCGATGCGCGGGTAGGCCGGATCATCCGACTTCCACACCGGGATCGGGGTGCCCCAGTAGCGGTTGCGGGAGATCGACCAGTCGCGGGCGCCGGCCAGCCAGTTGCCGAAGATTCCGTCCTTGATGTGCTCCGGCTGCCACGTGATCTGCTGGTTGAGCTCCACCATGCGGTCGCGAAACTGGGTGACGGCAACGAACCAGGAGGTCACGGGCTTGTAGATGAGGGGCTTGCGGCAGCGCCAGCAGTGCGGGTAGGAGTGCACGTAGGACTGCTCGCGCACCAGCACCGAGCGGCGCTCGGCCGGGATGCGCTCCTGGGAGCCCGTGCCGTCGCGCAGGTCATTCATGATCGGGCGGTTGGCCTCGAACACATTGACCCCGGCGTAGTCCGTGATGTTGGGGAAGAACTTGCCCGCCGTGTCTACGGTCTCGATCACCTTGATGTCCGCCTCAGCGAGCACGAACATGTCGTCCTCACCGTAGGGGGCGATGTGAACCAGGCCCGTACCGTCCTCAGTGGAGACGTACTCAGCGGTGCGGATCTGCCAGGCGTTCGGGCCCGGCTTCTCATCCTCGCGCGTGTAGTAGTCGAAGATCGGGTAGTACTTCTTGCCCTGCAGGTCGGAGCCCTTGTACTCGGCCACCACCTGCGGATCCTCGCCCAGCTCCTTGGCATAGGCTCGAAGGCGCGCCTTTGCCAGCAGCACGTCCTGGCCAGCCAGCGGGCCATCCGCGGGACGCACGGTCACGTAGTCGATCTGCGGGCCCACCGCGATCGCCAGGTTGGACGGGAGGGTCCACGGCGTCGTCGTCCAAATGAGGGCCAGCTCGCCCGACTCGAGGCGCAAGCCCACCGTCACCGTCTGATCCTGGCGGTCCTGGTAGACGTCGTCGTCCATCTTCAGCTCATGGTTCGACAGCGGGGTCTGGTCATTCCAGCAGTACGGCAGCACGCGGTAACCCTCGTAGACCAAGCCCTTGTCCCACAGCGTCTTAAACGACCAGATCACCGACTCCATGAACGTGGGGTCGAGCGTCTTGTAACCGTTGTCGAAGTCCACCCAGCGCGCCTGGCGGGTGACGTACTCCTTCCACTCCTTGGTGTAGGTCAGCACCGAGGTGCGGCAGGCGTCATTGAACTTCTCGATGCCCATCGTCTCGATCTCGGACTTGTCCTCGATCCCGAGCACCTTCTCCGCCTCCAGTTCGGCGGGTAGCCCGTGGGTGTCCCAGCCGAACTCGCGGTCCACGCGCTTACCCTGCTGGGTCTGGTAGCGGGCGATGACGTCCTTGACGTAGCCCGTGAGGAGGTGGCCATAGTGCGGCAGGCCGTTGGCGAACGGCGGGCCATCATAGAAGACGAATTCGTCCCCCGTACGCTGATCGATCGAGGCCTGGAACGTGTCATCCTTCTCCCAGTAGGCGAGGATGTCTTCCTCAAGCTGCGGGAAATTCGGGGAGGCCACGGCGTCGCCGTCGCGATGCAGGGGGTACTTTCGGCTGGTCATTTCTCTCCTCACGTGGGCCGCGTCCGCCGACGCGCCCCAGTTCTTCTGGAAGTTATCGGCGAGGGCGACTTGCGCCGCGGTACCACCTCGCTTGCGTAGCCACGCTACGCCGCTTATTGGAGACGATGACGGGTCCACCCGTCCGGTTCTACTGAGCCACTCGGCCAGCTGCGCCAATTGGGCAGCTTAGCCAGCGGCCGTTCTTCCGGAAGCTCCCCGGTGATAGCCGGATCAAAGCCACGACCAATAATATCCGCGAGCCCCCGCAGGGCGCCATGTCACGCTTGAGGGGCGGACGTGATCTTGGCCGCGTTCGGGCGGTGCGGCCGACGACGGCGACAACTGCCCTACGAGCGCGCGACCACCGTATTCGAGGCCTGCGCGAGTGGGCGGATGATCATGGAATCGACGTTGACGTGCGCCGGGAGGCTGACCGACCAGCGAATCGCCTCAGCCACATCCTCCGCGGTCAACGGCTTGTCCACGCCCTCGTACACCTTGTCGGCGGCGGCCTGGTCGCCGTGGTAGCGATTGAGGGAGAACTCCTCGGTGTGGACCATGCCGGGCGCGATCTCGATGATCCGGACCGGCTTGCCCACCAGCTCCAGACGCAAGGTAGCCGGGATCATGCGCTCGGCGTGCTTGGCGGCGGTGTACCCCGCGCCGCCCGGGTAGGTGCCGTGCGCGGCGGTGGAGGTGATGTACAGCAGGGTGCCGCCGTTTTCCTTCATGTGGGGCAGCACCAGCTGGGTGACCTTGAGGCTCGCCAGCACGTTGAGCTCGTACATGCGCTGCCACTCGTCGAGATTGCCCTCGGCCACCGGATCGGTGCCGAGCGCTCCCCCAGCATTGTTGATAAGCACGTCCACCGGGCCGTGGGCGGCCAGGTAGCGCCCGATCACGTCCACGCCGTCGGCCAGCAGGTCCGCCACCAGGTACTCGCAGCCGGTCTCCTCGGCCAGGGTGCGCAGCCGGTCCTCGCGGCGCGCGGTAGCAATGACACGCACCCCGTCCTTGGCGAACGCGCGCACGGCCGCGGCTCCAATTCCCGACGAGGCTCCCGTCACCAGCGCTGTTGTCATGTGAGCTCCTTCCCTCACCTCCAGCCTACCGCGCATGGGCGCCTCGCCGGCTGGCAGTTGGAGTTGGCTCGGCCGGCCTCGACTCACCTACCCCGCAAGCTGCCCGATCTGGTCCGCGAGCTCGGCGAACGAGGTGTAGAAGCCGCCGAGCCGGTTGCCCAGCATGAAGAGGGCCAGCACCGGCAGCACGGTTGCGCCGGTGTAGAGCACGGCGTCGAGCACCCTGGCCCGGCGCCGCGGCCGCTCACTCCGGTTCAGCCGCCACAGGAGGTAGACGAGGCACGCGAGCCCCACCGCGATCACCACGGCCAGCAGTTTGAGACTGGTGAGCCCAAAGGGCGTTCCGGGTCCCCACACAGCATTCTCCTTACTTTGTTCCGTGCTGAACGCTTGCCAGCCAGGCCACGACGTCGGGAAACTCGGTCACCCACACGGCCCAGCCGTGCCCGCCGCGTGTGAGGGCGTGGTGGTAGATCTTGGACGGGTCGGGCGCGGCGTCGACCACGGCTTGGGCGTCCTCGGCGGTACCGGGATCCTCGGTGGAGGAGACGAACATGAGGTTGCCCTGCCGGGACACGTCCTTGATGAGTTCGGACAAGCGCTGGCTGTCGACCACCCCGAGCGTGGTGGGGAAGGAATCCGGCAGCGGGCGATCGATCCCGTGCAGCCACACGGCGCTCCCATACACCTCCGGGTGAAGGATCCCCATCCTCGCGGCGCAATACGCACCCATCGACGGCCCGACCACGCTCCAGCCGTTCGCGTCGTCGGTGACATTGAAGTTGGCCCGGATCGCGGCGGGCAGGTCCCTTGCGTACCATGTCTCCGCCTTGTCCCCGCCGGCGACGTCCGCGCAGGTAGCGACCCTGCCCCCGAAATTCATATCCGAGGTGATGAGGAGAGTGGGCGCGATCTCGCCGGCGTCAATGGCCCGCTGCAGTTCTTCGGGGGCGCCGATCGCGGGCGCGATGGCCGAGGCATTGCCGGGCGTGCCGGGCAGGAGGAGCATGACGTTGTATTTTACGCCGGGCTCCGGGTAGCCGCGCGGCACCCAGGCGCGCATCTCAGCGGTGACCGCCGATTCGGGGCCCGTCATCTCCGCGGCGACCATCCCCGGGTCGGAGGAATCCTGCCAGGACAGCACGTAGCGCGGGTCGGTCGTGGGTTCGGTGGCGCTCGGCTCGGGCGCCACGGGCTCTACCTTGCCCTTGGCGGACTGGCCGCTGACGAACCCCGCTACCTCCGACACGTTGCGGAAGAAGCCGAACTGGTAGTTGATGGCGGCAGCGAACGTGACAAGGACGCACAGTTGCACGACGACGACCGTGGCCGCCCGCCCAACCGCGCGAAGCGCGCCGGTTCCGGGGCGGGAGATGAGGGCGAAACCAAGCCCACCAAGAATGATGGCGAGGGCGGCGATACCGAGCACAACCCAGCCGTTGAGAAGATTCATAACATACAGATTAATCCCGCCGATTCTCACCGGTGTCAACCCGTAGGTCGGTGCCCTGCCGGCGACGGCTATCCGTAGTAATCTGCGAGGGAGGAACGGGAGGTTTTTATGCTCGGATTTATTGGAACTGGCAACATGGGCGGGGCGATTTTGCGCGGGGTGCTCACCGCCGGCGTCGTCGAAGCAGAAAATGTGATTTTCACCCGCGCGAACGCGAAGGCGGGGCGCGCTCAGGCCGCCGAGACCGGGGCGTGTTTCGCTGCCACTGCGCGCGAGGTCTACGAGGGCGCCGACACGGTGATCCTCGCCGTCAAGCCCCACATGGTCCCCGGCGTCCTGGCCGAGCTGGGCGAGCCCGCGGGCAAGGTCATTGTGTCGGTGGCCGCGGGCCTGAGCCTGGACACGCTCGCCGCCCACGCCCCGGCCGGCTCCCCCATCGTCCGCGTGATGCCGAATGTTAACAGCCAGATCGGTGCCGGGATGAGCGCGCTGTGTGCGGGCGAGGGCGTGAGCGAGGCCCAGCTAGCCCAGGTCGAGAAGATCTTCGCCGCCGTGGGCCTCACCGCCCGCATCGCCGAGAAGGACTTCGCCGCGTTCTCCGCCATCGCCGGGTGCTCGCCGGCCTGGACGTACACCTACATCGACGCCCTCGCCCGCGGCGCTCTCGCGGCGGGCATGCGCCTGGATGAGGCGCGGCGGATCGCGGCCCAGGCGGTGCTCGGCTCGGCGCACCTCGTGCTCGACCAGCTCGGCACGCACACGCCCTCCGAGTTGCGCGACCAGGTCACCTCCCCGGGCGGCACCACGATCGCGGGCCTGATCGCCATGGAGGCCTCGGGCTTTACCCCGGCCGTCATTGACGCCGTCAACGCCGCCATCGCCCGCGACCGCGAGCTCGGCCAGGCCTAGCGCCCCGGACTTTTCCGGCTAGTCCTCCCACGTCAGCACGTCGGCCACCCCGCGCACGACGACGACCGGGCAGTCCGGCGCGATCATCACCCCTGCGGCCGCGACCACGGCGTCGATGACTGCCTCCCCACCTTGTCGCTTCGCGTCGATGCCGGCGGCGGCGAGGGCGATATCGAGCACGCCCCTGCCCGGCTCGCAGCTCCTGCCCGAGCCGGAGATGATGACGCCCGGGCGCCCACCGAAGCGCGCGGCGAGCCCGCGACGGATCTGGCCCGCCTCGCGCTTGACGTCGACCGGCGCCTTGAGCCCGAGCTGATCGGGGATGCCGGCGCGGGTGCGGAAGCCGTCGGGATCCTCGCCCGCCCGGTGCCAGCGTCCCTGGGCTTTGGCCACGATCTTGCCGGCGATCACCACGATGTCGTCCCCGCGCAGGCCAACGGAGGCATCAGGCCACGTCAGCGCCGCCAGGTGGGGCGCGATGACGGCGGCGACGTCGTCGCCGCTGGTGAGAGTCGGGATACCGGGCACGGCCACGGCCTGCAGTGAAGTCATGCCCGAACTATAGCGTTCCCGCCGCCTAACCTCACACCGCCGAACGTGACCGGGCCTTGTCGATCGTGAAAGAATGTGGACATGACTGAAACACTGCGCACATCCGCCCACGTGCCGGCCAAGGCGAGCTTGGACGGCCTCGAAAGCCGTTGGGGCAAGGCCTGGGACGAGGAGGGCACGTACTCCTTTGACACGGAGACCACCCGGGAGGCGGTCTACTCGATCGACACCCCGCCGCCCACGGTATCGGGCTCGCTGCACGTGGGTCACGTCTTTTCTTACACGCACACGGACGTGCTCGCCCGCTACAAGCGCATGCGCGGCATGAACGTGTTCTACCCGATGGGCTGGGACGACAACGGCCTGCCCACCGAGCGCCGCGTACAGAACTATTACGGCGTGCGTTGCGATCCGTCGTTGCCGTACGAGGAGGGCTTCGTGCCCCCGCACGACGGCGGGGACGGCAAGTCGATCAAGTACGCGGACCAGAAGCCGATCTCGCGGCGCAACTTCATTGAGCTGTGCTGGAAGCTGACCGAGGATGACGAGAAGCAGTTCGAGGCGCTGTGGCGTTACCTGGGCCTGTCGGTGGATTGGAAGCAGAACTACCAGACGATCGGCATGAAGGCCCAGAAGGTGGCGCAGGCCGCCTTCATCCGCAACGTCCAGCGCGGGGAGGCCTACCAGGCGCAGGCACCGGGCCTGTGGGACGTCACGTTCCAAACCGCGGTGGCCCAGGCAGAGCTGGAGGCGCGCGAGTACCCTGGCGCCTACCATTCGTTGCAGTTCCATACGCCGGACGGGGACGTGACGATCGAGACCACCCGCCCCGAGCTGTTGCCCGCGTGCGTGGCCATCATCGCCCATCCCGACGACGAGCGCTACCAGCACTTGTTTGGCAAGACGGCGACCACCCCGGTTTTCGGTGTGGAGGTGCCGATCCTGCCCCACCCGATGGCGGAGATTGACAAGGGTTCGGGCATCGTCATGTGCTGTACGTTCGGCGACCTGACCGACGTGCAGTGGTGGCGCGAGCTGGGCCTGCCGATGCGCACGGTGCTCGGCAAGGACGGGCGGCTCGTGCGCGAGACCCCGGGGTGGATCACCACGGGCCAGGGCCGCGAGGTCTTCGCGGCGATGGCGGGCGCCACCACATTCACCGCCCGCAAAGTTTTGGTGGAGAAGCTTGCCGAGACGGGCGAGATGATCGGCGAGCCCAAGCCCACCACCCGCATGACGAACTTCTTCGAGAAGGGCGACAAACCGCTAGAGATTGTCCCCTCCCGCCAGTGGTATATCCGCAACGGCGGCCGGTCCTACGAGGATGCGAACGGCAAGGAGCTGCGCGAGAACCTGCTCGAGCGCGGCGAGCAGCTGCACTTCCACCCCGACTTCATGAAGGTGCGCTACAACAACTGGGTGGAGGGCCTCAACACCGACTGGCTAATTTCCCGCCAACGTTTCTTCGGCGTGCCGCTTCCCGTGTGGTACCGGGTAAGCGAGGCGGGCGACGTCGACTATGATTCGGTTCTGCTTCCCACCGAGGACATGCTCCCGGTCGACCCGTCGTCGGACACTCCCCCAGGATTCGACGAGTCCCAGCGCGGGGAGCCGGGCGGCTTCGTGGGCGAGGTGGACATCATGGACACGTGGGCCACCTCCTCGATGTCGCCGCAAGTGGCGGGCGGCTGGCTGACGGACGAGAAGCTGTTTAGCCAGGTCTACCCGATGGACCTGCGCCCGCAGGGCCAGGACATCATCCGCACGTGGCTGTTTTCCACGGTGGTGCGCGCCCACCTTGAGTTCGGCGGCCTGCCGTGGAAGCACGCGGCGATCTCGGGCTGGATCCTCGATCCGGACCGGAAGAAGATGTCGAAGTCGAAGGGCAATGTGGTCACCCCGATGGGCCTACTGGAGTCGCACGGCTCGGACGCGGTGCGCTACTGGGCGGCCTCCGCCCGCCTCGGCACCGACGCGGCGTTCGACGAGCAGCAGATGAAGATCGGCCGCCGCCTGGCAATGAAGGTCCTCAATGCCTCGAAGTTCGCGCTTGGCATGGGCGGCGAGGGCACCGTTGACCTCGACCTTTCCGCCGTCATCGAGCCGCTCGACCGCGCGATGCTGGCGATGGTTTCCGGCGTCGTCGAGCGGGCCACCGCCGCGCTCGAGTCCTACGACCACACGCGGGCCCTGGAGCTGACCGAGACCTGCTTCTGGACGTTCTGCGATGACTACCTGGAGCTCGTGAAGGATCGCGCCTACGATCGCGACGGCGCCTACGCGGATGCCGAGCAGGCCAACCGGGTGCGTTCGGCGCGTGTGGCGCTCAATTTGACGGTCGACACGTTCCTGCGCCTGCTGGCCCCGGTACTGCCCTACGCCACGGAAGAGGTGTGGTCCTGGTACCGCGAGGGTTCTGTCCATCGTGCCTCCTGGCCCACACCCGAGGCGCTCGCGGCCGAGGGCAATCCGGAGCTCGTAGGCCTGGCAGGTTCCGCGCTCGCCGCGCTGCGCAAGGTTAAGTCCGAGCAGAAGGTTTCCCAGCGCACGGCATTCGCCGCCGTCACGCTCCAGATCCCTGCGGGCACGGCCGAGTCGGTGGAACTGGTGCGCGCCGAGCTGGTCGCAGCCGCGCATGTGAAAGGCGATCTGACCATCATCGAGGCCGACGTGGCTGAACCGGAGGTGACCTCCTTCGAATTTGTCGCCTAACACGACCCTAGTGGCGGATATCATGGCTGGGTAAGCCTGATATCCGCCACTTTGTATTTCGGTTACGGTACCGTAGCTTTAGCGTCAAGACGAAGGAGATTCGGTGAGCGAATACATCGAAGAAGAGGGCGTGTCGTTCGTCCCCGGTAAGATGGAAGTCACGGACCAGATGACCGTGCCCGCGCTGATTCGGCGTCGTGCACTGGAGATGCCGAAGAAGACGGCCTTCTACCGCAAGTCCACGATGGGCAACCAGTGGATCGGGGTGGCCTGGTCGCAGTTCTACGACGAGATTCGGGCCCTTGCGCGCGGCTTCATCGCCCTCGGCCTGAAGCCCGGCGATCGCGTGGCAATCATGTCGCACACCTCCGACCAGTGGTCCCTGTTTGATTTGGCGATCCAGTTCGCGGGCGGCTACGCCGTGCCGATCTACGAAACCTCCGTGCTCGACCAGGCCGAGTGGATCATTAACGACGCCGGCTGCCGGTTCGCCGTCGTCGAGAACCAGGCGATGGAGACCATGATGAGCCCGCTGCTGGGCGGGGACATACTGGAGAAGATCTTTGTCATGGCCGACGACGCCCAGGGCCGCATCTCCGCACTGGGCTCTCTTCACGACGACGACGAGATCGACCGCCGCATCGACACACAGGCGGCCGATGATGTGTGGACGATCATTTACACGTCAGGCACCACGGGCCGGCCGAAGGGTGTGGTGCTCACCCACCGCAACCTTCTGCACGTGGTCATCAACGGCCCGGTGGACGAGGGCCTAATGGACATCGTGGCCCGCAAGGGTTCCCGCACCCTCCTCTTCCTTCCGATGGCGCACGTCTTCGCCCGCTTCATCAACGTGCTCGCGCTCTACGCGGGCACCGAGATCGGCTACAGCCCGGACACGCGCAACCTGGTGGCGGACATGCAGTCTTTCAAGCCCACCTACGTGCTCGCCGTGCCGCGCGTCTTTGAAAAGATCTACAACGCAGCAGACGCGAAGGCGGGCAAGGGCGTCAAGCTTAAGATGTTCCGCACCGCGGCGAAGGTAGCAATCGCCTACGCCCGTGCACTCGAGACCCCAGACGGCCCGTCGGCCCAGCTCAAGGCCCAGCAGCGTTTCTTCGACAAGCTCGTCTACTCCAAGCTGCGCGAGATCATGGGCGGTAAGGTCAAGTACGCGATCTCCGGCGGCGCCCCGCTCGGCAACCGGCTGGCGGCCTTCTTCACGGGCGCCGGCATCCAGGTGCTCGAGGGCTACGGGCTGTCCGAAACGGCCGCCCCCACCACGGTCAACCGCGTGAACAAGTCCCGCCTCGGTTCAGTGGGCCCGGCCTACCCGGGCTGCTACGTTAAGGCGGCAGAAGACGGGGAGATCCTCGTCAAGGGCGACCACATCTTCAAGAGCTACCACAACAACCCTGAGGCCACCGCCGCGGCCTTCACGGAGGACGGCTGGTTCCGCACGGGCGACATCGGGCGCGTGGACGAGGAAGAGTTCGTGTGGGTGACCGGGCGCAAGAAGGAGCTGATCGTCACCGCGGGGGGCAAAAACGTGGCCCCGGCTGAACTGGAAGACCGCCTGCGTTCCCACCCGCTCATCTCCCAGGTGGTGGTGGTCGGCGACCAAAAGCCGTTCATCGCCGCCCTCGTCACCCTCGACGCCGAGGCGCTGCCGCAGTGGCTGTCCAACCGTGGCCTTCCGGCGATGTCGGTGACCGAGGCGATCAACGACCCGCAGGTTGTCGCCGCGATCGACCGCGCGGTCAAGCGCACGAACGAACACGTCTCGCGCGCCGAATCGATCCGCAAGTTCAAGATCCTGCCCGGCGACTTCACGGTGGAAAACGGCTACCTAACCCCGTCGCTCAAGGTCAAGCGCACCGCGGTCATTCGCGATTTTGACGCGGCGATCGCGGAGATCTACACCAAGTAGAACCCCAGGGAACTGAAGCGGCGGCGGGCTGACAAGCCCGCCGCCGTCTATTTCGCAGCGTGGAAGTTTCTTAGGTATCCTTCTTTTCGGCCGCGATCCGCTCGTGGTGGCGGATGACCTCGGCCACGATGAACTTGAGGAATTTCTGGGCGAACACCGGATCGAGGTCCGCCTCCTCGGCCAGTCGCCGCAGGCGCTCCACTTGGCGCTTTTCCCGCTCCGTGTCCGAAGGCGGCAGGTTGTGCTCGGCCTTGAGCAGGCCCACCTGCTGCGTGCACCGGAACCGTTCGGCGAGGATATGGACGAGCGCGGCGTCAAGGTTGTCGATCGTCTTGCGGTAGACGCCCAGCTGTTCCGGGATATCCATGGCTACTCCTTCGTCTCCAGGCCCTACGCTGTCCTGTTCTTCCGGCTAGTGACCACCAGGGCCTCCCCCGTGCCGTCCACCACGTCGGAGTCGATGAGGACCTTCTCCACGTCGTCGCGCGAAGGGATATCAAACATGAGCTCGCGCAGGATGTTCTCCATGATGGAGCGAAGGCCGCGCGCACCCGTTCCGCGTTCGATCGCCTCGGCCGCGATCTTCGCCACGGCGTCGTCCGTAAACTCGAGCTTGACCCCGTCGAGCTCGAACATCTTCTGGTACTGCTTGACCAGCGCGTTGCGCGGGGTGGTGAGGATCTGGACGAGGTCGGCCACCGTCAGGTCGTTGACCGTGGCGAGCACCGGAAGCCGGCCCACAAGCTCGGGGATGAGGCCAAACTTGTGCAGGTCCTCCGGCGTGGTCTGGCGCAGCAGCGCCCCGGCCTCCTCCGCCTCATGCAGCGCTGAGCCAAAGCCGATGCCGCGCTTGCCCGTGCGCGAGGAGACGATGTCCTCCATACCGGCGAACGCGCCCGCCACGATGAACAGTACGTTCGACGTGTCGATCTCGATGAACTCCTGCTGGGGGTGCTTGCGCCCGCCCTGCGGCGGCACCGCCGCCACCGTGCCCTCAATGATCTTCAGCAACGCCTGCTGCACGCCCTCCCCGGACACGTCGCGGGTGATCGAGGGGTTTTCCGACTTGCGCGAAATCTTATCGATCTCGTCAATGTAAATGATGCCCTGCTCGGCACGCGCCACGTCGCCGTCGGCGGCCTGGATGAGCTTGAGCAGGATGTTCTCCACGTCCTCACCCACGTACCCCGCCTCGGTCAACGCCGTGGCGTCGGCAATCGCGAAGGGCACGTTGAGGATCTTCGCCAGAGTCTGCGCCAGATACGTCTTGCCCGTGCCCGTGGGGCCAATAAGAAGAATGTTGGACTTGCCGATCTCGACGTGGTCATCCTTCTTCGACTCCGGCACGGAGGACAGGGAGCGGATGCGCTTGTAATGGTTGTAGACGGCGACGGCAAGCGTGCGCTTGGCCGCATCCTGGCCGATCACGTACTCGTTGAGGAAGTCATAAATCTCGCGCGGGGTGGGCAGGTCCGCCTGTTGCTGGGCGCCCTCCTCCGAATTGCCGAACTCCTCGGCGATGATCTCATTGCACAGCTCAATGCACTCGTTGCAGATATAGACGCCCGAGCCCGTGATCAGCTTACGGACCTGGCGCTGGCTCTTTTGGCAAAACGAACACTTGAGCATGTCGGCCGCGTCTGCGGTACGAGTCATCGTTCAACCTCTTTCCTCTATCCCCTCAATTCCACACTAAAAAGGCCCACATCTCCAGTGTGGCGCGCCATGAATTGACGGGGGCGGCGCAGTGCACCACCCCCGTCCGTAACGATCGGCCCGCCTAGCCGTCCTGGCGCGTGACCTTGCGGGAGACCAGCACCTGATCAACGATGCCGTAATCCTTAGCCTGCTCGGCCGTGAGGATCTTGTCGCGTGAGATGTCCTTCTCGATCGTGGCCGCATCCTGGCCCGTGTGGCGGGCGAGGGTATCGATCAGCCACTGGTTCATGCGGTCCATCTCCTCGGCAATGATCGCGATGTCCGAGGCCTGGCCCTGGGCGCCTTGCATCGCCGGCTCGTGGATGAGCACGCGGGCGTTCGGCAGCGCGAGGCGGCGGCCCGGCGATCCGCCGGCCAGCAGGACGGCTGCGGCGGAGGCCGCCTGGCCCAGGCACACCGTCTGGATTTCGGGCTTGACGTACTGCATCGTGTCGTAGATCGCGGTCAGTGCCGTGAACGAGCCGCCCGGGGAATTGATGTACATCGTGATCGGCGACTCCGGATCCTGGGACTCCAGGACGAGGAGCTGGGCCATGACATCGTCAGCCGAGGCGTCATCCACCTGCACGCCGAGGAAGATGATGCGATCCTCGAACAGCTTCGCGTACGGGTCCTGGCGCTTGTATCCATAGGGCGTGCGCTCCTCAAAGCTGGGCAGGACATAGCGATTGGACGGCATCTGCGGTGCCGTGCCCCCAGCGAGCTGGGAAGAAAGGGAAAGTCCGTGCATCATGCGCTCCTTAGTTATCCGACTCGGTAGAGGCCCCGCGGTCCACGCCACCGCCGCCAACCACGGCCGACGAGCTTTCGATAATGTGGTCAACGAACCCGTACTCGAGTGCCTCCTGGGCGGTGAACCAGCGATCCCGGTCAGAATCCTCGAGGATCTGCTCCACCGACTTGCCGGTGTGCTTCGCGTTCAGCGCCGAGAGCTCTTCCTTCATCTGGAGAATGAGGTCAGCGTTGATGCGGATCTCGGTGGCCGTGCCCTGCACGCCGCCAAGCGGCTGGTGCATGAGGACGCGAGTGTGCGGGGTGATGTAGCGCTTGCCCTTCGCCCCCGCCGTCAGCAGGAACTGGCCCATCGACGCCGCCAGGCCCATGCCCACGGTCGCCACATCGGGCTTGATGTACTGCATCGTGTCAAAGATCGCCATGCCCGCCGTGACGGAGCCGCCCGGCGAGTTGATGTAGAGGTAGATGTCCTTATCCGGATCCTCGGCGGCCAGCAGCAGGAGCTGGGCGGAAATCATGTTCGCAAGCTCGTCCGTCACCTGATCACCCAGCCAGATGATCCTTTCCTTTAGGAGCCGATTAAAAATCGAATCTCCAAGCGCAAGGCCTTGGCCTGCCCCACCTGATTGTGGCATGACGCCCCTCCTTCGCCCCATGGGCGGATGTAGTACTGCGCGCCCGTGGCGGCGCGTTTTTCTCAATCGATCCTAACGACTCCCCCGCGCCCGGCCATTCCCGAAGCACCGACTTTTCGCTGTTGGCACATAGGAAGGGGCGGGAGCAGCCACCGCCGCTCCCGCCCCCACGTTTGGCTTAAGCCTCGAGCTTAGAGATGAGGGTCTTGCGAGCCTTGCCGTTCTTCTCGGCTTCGAGCACGCGGGCCTTTTCGGCATCATCCGCGCCCTCAACGTAGGCCAGGACCTCGTCCACCTTGTGCTCGGCCGGATCGAACGCGCCAGCGTTCTCAGCCGCCGGAGCTTCCGCCTTCTTGGCCTTCTTCTCAGCCTTGTCAGCCTTTTCGGCCTTCGCAGCCTTGGCCGGGGCCTTCTTGGCGGGCTTGGCAGTGAACTCGGGGACCACCTCGTTCTCCGGGCGATCGCCAAGGATCGCGTCCACGTCCACCGCGTTGCCGTTCGCGTCCTTGACCTGGGCGAGGCGCAGGGCAGCCATGATCGCCTTGTTACGGGCGAGCTCGCCAGCGAAGGCGTTGAGCTGGCCGGTGGAGACGGCGGCCTGGATGAACTGGTTCGGGTCCATGCCGTACATCTGGGCCTGGGTCACCAGGAACTCAACCAGCTCTTCCTGGCCCACATTGACCTTGAACGCCTGGGCGTACGTGTCGAGCAGGAGCTGGGAGCGCAGCGACTCCTCGATCTCACCGCGGACCTCTTCGCCGTGCGGGTCGCCTTCCTCCTTACCCTCGCTGCGCAGGTGGTTGGCGATCTCCTCCTCGATCGTGCCCTCGGGCAGTGGGAAGTCGGAGGCCTCGATAAGCTGGTCAACCAGAGCCTGGTAGGCGCCCGAAAGCTGGGAGTCGGCCTTGGTCTTCTGCGCGGTCTCACGCAACGAATCCTTGAGCTCGGCGATCGTGTCAAACTCGGAGGCAATCTGCGCGAAGTCGTCGTCGGCGTCGGGAAGCACGGACTCCTTGACCGAGTGAACCGTGATAGTCACCTCGGCCTCTTCGCCCTCGTGCTCGCCGCCAGCAAGCTTGGCGGTGAACTCGACCGTGGAGTCGGCGGTGGCGCCGGTGAGCGCCGCGTCCTGGCCCTCGAGCATGTTGCCGTCACCGATGCGGTAGGACACGCCAGCGACGTCGTCCACCTCCTCCTCGCCGATCTTGGCCACGAGGTCGATGTTGACGTAGTCGCCCTCAGCGGCCGGGCGGTCGACCGTGGTGAGGGTAGCGAAGCGCTCGCGCAGGGCCTCGAGCTCGGCCTCCACGTCCGCGTCCGTGACCTCAACCGCCGGGACCTCCACCGTGAAGTCGGCCGGGTTCGGCATCCAGATCTCCGGGCGGATGTCCACCTCAACCGTGAACTTCAGGGCCGACGTGTCATCCTTGCCCTTCATCTCCGGGACCTCGTTGATCTCCACCTCGGGGCGCGACATCGGGACGATTCCGGTCTCCTTGACGGCGACCTGGTAGTACTTGTCCAGGTTGTCGTTGATGGCCTGCTCGATGATGTAGCCGCGGCCAATCTTGGACTCGACCACGCGGCGCGGCGCCTTACCCGCACGGAAGCCGGGGATCGACACCTGCTTGGACAGCTCCTTGGCGGCCTTGTCGTAATCCGCGTCAAATTCCTCGGCAGGGACCTCCACGCTCAGCTTGGCGCGGGTCTCGCTGATGTTCTCTACGATCTGCTTCACAGTACTCCACTCGAGTTAGGGACGATAAGTCCATTTATAGCTACACGTGTGCCCATGGCACACACCACCGTTCATCATAGTTCACCGGCGCGCTCTTCCCCTCATTCCTCGCCATGAAAGGAACCACAAACTGGCGCGTTTCCGCGCCCTTTGCGCGTTCGGCCTAAAACAGCGCCACCTTGGTGGCCGGCGGGAAGATCTGGTCGAGGGCCGCCAGGTCCGCGTCAGACAGCGTGAGGCTCACGGCCTTCGCGTTCGACTCGATCTGCTCGGGCTTGGTGGCCCCGGCGATGATGGAGGCCACCGGCTCCTGGTGAGCAAGCCACGCAATAGCGACGTCGGCCTGGGCCAGCCCCCGCTCGTCGCAAAAACCGCGGAAGCGGCGCAGCTGGTCCATGTCAGCCGCCTCGAGCTTGGGGTCGCCCGCCTTTAGCCGCCCACCCTCGGGCGCGCTGTCGGTGTACTTGCCCGTCAGCAGCCCGGCTGCCAGAGGGAAGTAGGGCACCACGCCCAGGCCGTAGTAGCGGGCCGCGGGCAGGATCTCCTGCTCGGCGCGCCGGTCTATGAGGTTGTAGTGGTTCTGGGTGGCCACGAGCTTGCCGCGGCTAGCGAGCTCCGCGGTGGCCGCCGTCTGCCAGCCGGCCATGTTGGACACGGCGTAGTAACGGATCTTACCCGCGTCCACCGCCCCCTCCAGCGCGTCCACGGTCTCTTCCAGGGGCGTGAGCGGGTCGGGCGAATGGTAGTAATACAGGTCGATGTAGTCGGTACCGAGCCGGCGCAGCGAATCCTCCAGCCGGGCGAGCATGTAGCGGCGCGAGCCGCGCGCACTGTGCGGCACATCTTCCTTCAGCCGCATGCCGAACTTCGTGGCGATCACGGCCTCATCGCGCCGCGTGCCAAGCGCCTTACCCAGCAGCTCCTCGGATAGACCCGTCCGCTTTCCATAGACATTGGCCGAATCAAAATACGTGATCCCGGCGTCCAGTGCCGCGTTCACGACGGCGGCCGCACCCTTCGCGTCCTCGCTCATCGTCCCCGCCCGGCCCAGGTTGTTCGCTCCGTAACCGAGCACCGAGACCGTCAGTCCGGATTCGCCCATCCGCCTGTATTCCATGATTCCTCCACTTGATCAGCTTTCCCACCAGTCTACGGGCGGCCTCCGACAAGTCTCGACGTTCATGGCTGACAGCGAAGCCCGCACCGCGGACGCGACTGGGGCTTCGGCGTCGTGAGCCAACGCTGTGAGGTGCGACCTGCGCGATAGCAAGGCGCCACAATAGTGACTACACTGGAGGGCGCCTATTGCCGACCGCTGAAAGTGAGGTGAGGACCCGTGAACAGTGACAGTTCTCGTCACCGATGGAAGACCACGCCCTCCCTGCCAGGCGGCCGCCTGCCCATGCGCGCCTAAATTGCGCGCTTTTGGCACCAGAGGGCGTGGTGAATTGAGCCAATGTTGGCCCACAGTTAGGAATCACCATGACCCGTCCCGTTGATGTCACCACCGTCCTTGAGACCATCCAGCCCGAGCTCTCCACCGGCGAGTTCGCCAAAGTCATCGCACACATCTCCCCCGCCAGCCCCGCCCAGACCGCCGACATCCTCGAGCGCCTTCCCGAAGACCAGCAGCCCATCTTCTACCGGCTCCTGCCCAAGGATCGCGCGACCGCCGTCTTCGACATCCTGAGACCGCGCCAGCAGTCCGACCTCATCAAGGGATTGCAAAACAAGGAAGTCGTGGAGATCTTCGACGGCCTTGACCCCGACGACCGCGCCCTCCTCCTCGACGAGCTCCCCGCCAACCTCTCCACCCGCCTCCTCCAGGGCCTCTCCGGCGAGAAGCGCCGCCACACCACCAACCTGCTCGGCTACCCGAAGGATTCGATCGGCCGGCGCATGTCCCCGCACGTCGTCTCCACCCGCGAAACATACACCGCAGGCGAGACCCTCGCGCGGATCCAGAATCACCTCGAAGACGCCGAAACGGTCTACACGATCCCGGTGGTTGACGACGCGCGGCGCGTGGTCGGCGTCGTCGGCCTGCGTCAGCTGTTGGGCGCGAAGGCGGAGGACAAGATCGGCGACCTCATGTCCACCGTCCACCCCGCGAGCGCCTACGCCTCCGCGGAGGAAACCGCGCGCCTGTGCATCGAGCTTCGCCTGCTCGCCATGCCGATCGTTGACCGGGAGGGGCGCCTGCTCGGTATTCTCACAGTTGACGACGCCGGCCGCATCATCGAGCACGCCGAGACCGAAGACACGGCCCTCTCCGGCGGTGTGGAGCCCCTCGGGCGGCCCTATTTTTCCACGCCGGTGCGTTCACTCGTTCGTTCGCGCATCGTGTGGCTGCTCGTCCTGGCGATCGGCGCCACGCTCACGGTCCACGTGCTCTCCCTCTTCGAGGCAACGCTCGCGCAAGTCACGGCCCTGGCCCTGTTCGTGCCGCTATTGATCGGCACGGGCGGCAACACAGGCAACCAGGCGGCCACCACGGTGACGCGCGCGATCGCGCTCGGCGACGTCGGCAACTCGGACCTGGTGCGGGTGCTCGGCCGCGAATTCTCCGTAGGGCTCACGCTCGGCGCGCTACTCGGCACGCTCGGGGCCCTCATCACGGGCGCGATCTTCGGGGTATCGATCGGCATCACGATCGGGCTCACGCTCCTTGGCATCTGTACGATCGCGGCGAGCATCGGCGGCGTCATGCCCATGATCGCCAAAAAGCTGGGCGTGGATCCGGCCGTGTTCTCCAACCCGTTCATCTCCACGTTCGTGGACGCCAGCGGCCTGATCGTCTACTTCCTCATCGCGAAGGCGGTGCTGGGGCTCTAACACTCCGGGAACTCAAGCGTGAGACAATCGGCGGGTAGTATTCGGGTAGCTTGACGGAAGGAGATCACGATGAGGCGAGGACGCAGGCTGGGATTCATCATCGGCGCGGCACTGCTGATGGCGGGCTGTTCGACGCAAGGCGGCGCCTCGGCAGTCGGTACGTGGACGGACGCCGAGAACGAGGCCGTCTACCTCGAGTTGGCTGACGACGGCACCCTCTCCGGTAGCGACGGCTGCAACGACATGGGCGGCCACTGGAGCGCGGCGGCGGATAAGATCCAGTTCACCGAGGTATTCGCCACGCTCAAGTACTGCGAGGGCGTGGACACGTGGCTCGCAGACGTGTCGAGTGCGACCGTGAACGGCGACGAGATGTCGGTCTACAACGACGCTGGGGAAGCCATCGGCACACTCCACAGATAGCGGTCGGCGGAACTCGTGAACCAGAGGTGTGCCAGGGGCGTATAGGAATCGGTAGCCGGTATATTCACGAGTTGTGTCGGGCTGGCCGCCAGACATGGGTGCGGGCCCCGGAAATTCCGGGGCCCGCACTGATAGGCCGGCGTGCCGGTGGGTGGCAGCCTAGGCTACCACCCACCGTGTCTAGCTAATGGCGATCATCGCCTGCCAGCCATGTCCGACCTGGCGGGCAGCGCCCCACCAGCCATTGGCCTGGTTCTTGTAGGCGAACATGGCACCATCCTCGCGGATACCGACCAGGTCAAGCCTGCCGTCCCCA
>NZ_KV793233.1:0-15260 GCF_001808405.1 Trueperella sp. HMSC08B05
TTTAGACACATGCCCAGGTGCGCGCCCTAGGTGCTAGCCCCTAGTCAGCCCAACCCGGCATCGGGTACACAACATCTTCAACATTGGGGTCAAACAGCTCCGGATCACCCTCAATCCGGGTGATGCTCCCAATGCGCCCCTCGAAGTTGGCCGTCACGTAGTCGAAAACGTACCGATCGTTGTCGGCGTCGTACCGGGCGAGCGTCCCGGCAACCCAATCACCAAACTGGCCCGCCGCCTTAACCACCGACGCATAATCCTCGGCGTCCTCGACCCGGAAGAAGTCGCCCACGCAATCCAGCATGAACGAATGGCCCACGATTAGATCGTAAAAGGTGGGCGGGAACAGGTCGGGGAACTTTGCCCGCGCCCGCTCCACATTCAAATAGCTATCCAAGAACGTGTACACGCGGACCGCCCGGACTTCGCCGTCAGGGCGAGGCGTCACAACACGCCACACCAGAAACCCCGCGCGCGTGTACATGCGATCTTGACGCTCACCCTGCCACGGACAACCGACAACCCGGTCATATGACGCGCGATCAATCACCCGCGCTTCACAATCGTATTTAATCCGCGACCAGCGCCCGGACTTGGTCCGCTTCTCGATCCAATGCTCTTCAATTGCGAACCGATCAGGATCAATGATAAAGTCAGCCATGACGCACTTCCTTTTCAAGTGTTGTCCACGCCACGGGCTATTGCAGTAGCGCCGTGGCACTTTTATTTTCTGCATCTCGGCTCGCCCAGGATCTTCACCGCCGGTATCTGGCTCCCTGCCACCGGCTAGCTACTCACGCCCTTTCGGTGCGTGGCCCCTTCGCGCCTTGATGACTCAAGCATAGCCCGCCCCGCACAGCGCGTCAAGCCCGGCCGGTGTGAGGCGGGCCACAGCTTGGGGAAGTGGCTTGACCGCGCCAAAAACTCACTACCACGCCGTGATAGAATCGCGGTATGAGAGAGAGAATCACAGCCACTGATATTGATTGGAGCGCTCTCGACGCCGCCGCCGCCACACTCGACGACGCCACCGCCGACGCCGCCCGCGCCATATCCGCCGCCGCCGATGCGCGCGCCGCAGAGGTGGAGCGCCTCAACCGTGAGGGCGTGCCCCTCGCCCTCATTGCCCGCCACCTCGGCATCTCGCGCCAGGCCATTGACTCACTACTCACTAGCTACCGCAAGCGCAAGTGCGACCGTGGCCACGCCTAGGCATCGACCCACTCGCCCGCTCACGCCTACCCGCTCGCACGCCCACGCGCTCGCACGGGCGCACGCTCGCCCCCGCGTAGGCGCGCGGGCACACACCCGCTTGCGCGCTACTACCGTACGCACCACGCCGCGCGCAAGCCCCGCACACGTGACACAGCACACACCACACGCGCACGTGGCGCACACCACAAACCGCAAAACCGCTTGACAACCCCAAAACGTGACCCACACCACCCCGGGGGACACCCCCGGCCACCCGCCCACCGACCGCTTCGCGTTAGGCGCTCGGACTCTGTACGGGTTTTCAACCTTTCGGCAGGCGGGCGCGGATCGGACATAGTGGACGTGTAGCGGTTGTCGGAGGTCTTTGGTACAGTTATTCACGGGAGCATTGTCTCCAAGCCCCGCACTGCTTTTCGTGTTTGCTTGTGCGGGGCGTTCCTATGTCTGGGGTTGCACCGACCGGCAAGTGCCTTGTTCGCCTTTCTGCTTCCTTGTGGTGAGGTTGGCGCAACCCCGTCCTTTGTTTTCCCGCACGTGTTGGCATGGCGGGGCTTGGTTGTCTCTCGCGGCCCGCTTGCGCGCGTTTTGGTGCTCGCGCGCGCGTCGGATAGGGCGATGGTGTTTGGGCATGCCACTGCCGCCTAAGTGCCTCAGGGTTGGCCGCCGTGAGAGCTGTTCTTCTTGTGGGGGTGTGTTCATGGGTACTCGGGGGCCGATGCCTAAGCGTGCTGAGGATCGTGTCCGGCGTAATAAGGAGCCGGAGGGGTCCGCGCGCGAAGTACGGGATGTGTCTGAGCTACGTGTGAGCGTGCCTAGTGCGGAAAAGTGGTGGTCGCCGTCGGCGCAGCGGCTGTGGCGCGCGTTACGGAAGGATGCGAAGGCGGGGATTGGTCCGCGCACAAACTCGGATTGGGCGCACGCACACTTTCTGATGGGCGAGTTGACGCGGTATCAGGAAGGCGAACGGCAGAATGGGCAGGTTTTGACATCACTACTGTCCGCGTTTGACAACCATGAGGTTTCGGAAGGTGCCCGGCGTCGTAACGGGGTGGAGTTGTCCTGGGGCGATTCGGGTGTTGCTGATAGGCAAGTGTCTAAAGTGACGGAGATGGCGTTTTGGCAGAGTCGAGTGGGGCGTGGCATTTAGACCGTAGCAAGTGGGCTGACCGGGTATTTCAGTCGGGGTTGCCGCCGCGTGAGCGGTTGGTGACGTTGCCGGCAGGCGTGCCGGAGTACACGTTGGGGTATGAGTGCGCGACGTGGATTGCGCAGAACATTCGCGTGGGTTCGGGCAAGTTCGCGGGTGAGCCGTTCCGTTTGTCGGATGACCAGTTCCGGTTCGTGTTGTGGTTTTACGGTTTTGACCCGGAGCGGTGGGACGGGTGGAATAACCCGTGGTTGTATCAGCGTGGTGTGCGCCGGTTAAGCAAGGGCAGCGGGAAAAGCCCGTTCGCGGCGGCGTTGACGTTGTTTGAGCTTTTGGGGCCGTGTCGTGTGGGTGATGTGGTTGATCCGAAGATTGTGCCTGGCGGGGTGTTTGGCCGTCCGCAGGCGTTACCGTTGATCCAGTTGGCGGCGGTGTCGGAGCAGCAGACTGGCGTTACGATGCGTCAGATTGTGGCGATGGCGCATAAGGGCACGCAGTTGAATCGTGATTATAACTTGGAGACTGGTCGTACGCAGGTGTTGACGCCTGAGGGTGGCAAGATCCAGTTGTTAACGTCGTCGTGGGCGTCTGCTGAGGGCGGGGAGCCGTCGTTGGTGATTGCTGACGAGGTTGAGCACTGGGTACCTGCCGGTGGTGGCGTTGAGTTTCATCAGACGTTGGTGCGTAACTTGGGTAAGACGGGTTCGCGGATGATTGAGACGTGTAACGCATGGGTGCCTGGGCGTGAGTCGGTGGCTGAGAAGTCGTTTGAGGATTGGTGTTTGCAGGAGGAAGGCAAGCTGGTTGAGGCTGGCACTGTCCTGTATGACGCGCGTGTTGCCCCGCCGGGTACGGTGATGACGGATACGCCTGAGGAGGGCGAGATTGGTCTGTCTGAGGCGCTCGGTTTTGTGTATGAGGAGCAGCCGTGGGTTGATATTTCACCGATTCGTTCGACGGTGTGGACGCCTTCGACGCCGGTGTCGGTCTCTCGCCGGTTTTATTTGAATCAGCCGAACGTTGCTGAGGATTCGTGGGTGACGTTGCAGCAGTGGTCGTCGATGGCGGACACGTCGCGTGAGCTGGTTGATGGTGAGGATGTTGTCCTGTTTTTTGACGGGTCGAAGTCTAATGACCATACCGCTTTGGTGGGGTGTTGCATGTCGGATGGGCACGTGTTCACGGTTGGTGTGTGGCGGCCTGGGGAGTTGTCGGGCGAGATTGATGTCAACGTGGTTGATTCGGCTGTGCGGCGCACCTATGAGCGGTTTAATGTGGTGGCGTTTTGGGCTGACGTGCGCGAGTGGGAAGCGTTTGTGAAGGTGTCCTGGCCGGAGGTGTTTGCTGATTCGTTGCTTGTCCCGGCGGTGCGTTCGGGTAAGGCGGCGGCACTGATTGCGTGGGATATGCGTACGCACGTGTACGATTTCGCGTTGGCGTCGGAGATGTGCCGGGCTGAGATTGAAGATTCTTTGTTTACTCATGATGGGAACTGGGAGACGTCTCGGCATATTGGTAACGCGCGTATGACGGAGCGTAAGGGTCTTATCACGATTAAGAAGGAGTCTCCGAAGTCGCCTAACAAGATTGATGCGGCTGTGTGTGTGATTGGTGCGCGCATGGTGTACCGGGCGGTGTCGGCGTCGGCTGAGTGGGAGAAGCGCTCGGGTGCGGGTAAAGATTGGGTGGTGTTTACATGAGTTTCGAGTCCTTGCTGGGTGTGGCGAACAGTCGCGCGGTCAATAGTGAGCTTGATTCGGCTTATGACGGTACGCGCCGGGTGGGGATGATGGGGCTGAATGTGTCCCCGAAGATGCGCGCTTTGGAGGTGCAGGTCAATTGGCCGCGCCTGACGGTGGATACGATGTCTGAGGTGCTCACGGTTGAGGGTTTCGAGTCAGCGTCCTTGGCCGATAACGTGTTGGACTCGCTGAAAGATACGTGGAACCGTGAGAACATGACGGCCTTGTCGCACTTGGCACACACTGAGGCGATGGTGCAAGGTGAGGCGTTCATTTTGGTGGGGCAACGTGAGGACGGGTCGATTCGGACTACGTTGCACGCGAAGTCGGGTATCGCGGTGGTTGATGATGCTGACGGGCGGACGGCTGAGGCGGTGGTTGCGTACGCGGTCCCCAATGATTCGGGCGGGACGACGAACCGGGCGGCGTACTATACGGCGGAACGGATCGAGGTTTTTCAGGAGATTAATGGACGTTGGGGCCGTGTTAGTTCTCGCCCTGGTGTTGGTGTTGTTCCTGTGATCCCTGTCCGTAATGCGCTTCGTGTGACGGATGTTAGTGGCCGGTCTGAGATTGATTTGGTGAAAAATCTTGGGGATGCGGCGTCGCGTGCAATGACGATGCTACAGGTGGCGATGGAGTTACTTGCGATCCCGCAACGGTGGATTGCTGGTGTTGATACGGGCAAGCTTCGTAATCAGCATGGTGTGGCCCCGACGATGGAACAGCTGTACTTGGGGTCGTACATGTTTGCCCCTGAGAGTGATGCTAGGATGGGTCAGTTCTCGGGCGCAGATTTGTCGCAGATCATTGCGGTGATTAAGACCTGTGCTGAGCAGGTGTCGGCGTTGACGGGTATTCCACCGTCGATGCTTGGCCTTATTACGACGGGTAACCCGAATAGTGCTGAGGCGATGCGCGCGGCGAAGGATCGTCTGATTTCGCGCGGCGAGTTCAAGCAGGCGATTTTTGGTGACGTGTGGGAGCAGTGGGCGCGTGTGGTGCTCGCGTTCGAGGGCCAGTCGGAAGTTCAGCGTCTGGTGTTGAACACGGTGTGGCGTGATATTGCGGTGTCGTCGGTGTCGGCGCAGGCCGCGAATCTGTTGCAGGCACACGCGCAGGGTATTGTTACGGCGCGGACGGCCCGTGATGGGTTGCAGTTGACGCCGGAGCAGAAGCAGCGTGAGAACCGTAATGATGGGCTGGCTGACGAGGTTGGTGCCCCTGGCCCGCTGTTGGGCGTAGATGAGGGCACGGTCCCGGTGCCTGACGGGCTGGTGGTCGGGTAGTGTTCACGGTCGCGTTCCTTGCATGGCTGTTCGCCTGGTTAAAGACGGTGATTCGGGAACGGGGACGAGAGGTCGTGGCCGGGCGGTATGCGGCTGGGACGCTGAGCGTTGCCACTGTAACAAAGGACGTGTACCCGATGGTGCGGGCCTGTTCGTATGTGTATTACATGGCCGCGCTTGGCATGGCACGGGCCGAGCTGGGGGAGGGCATGTTCACCCCGTCCATGTCGGGCGTGAGCGAGAAGCAGGTCGAGCGCATGGTGCGCGAGGAACTGCGTCTCCGTAACGGGCAACTGGTCGGGAACGTGACCGATGTGGCCGACCGGCTAACGGAGAGCTTGTCCACGGTGGTGGCCGAGAATGAGCGGCAGGCGGCACGTGATCTTGCAGGGGAGCGCCCCGGTCGCGTGGAGGGGTCGGAACGGTACACGAAAGAGCACGGTAACCCGGTTGCTCGCGTGGTCGTGGCTCAAGAGCGTGACCAGTGGTGGCAAGATGTGCGTCGCCAGTCCCCTGAGCTTGAGAAGGCCATGTCGCGGGTGCGGGAGATGTGGGTGGCCGAGTTTGGGGACGTTCCCGCTGTGCCAGTTGAGGACATGGAAGCGTTCAAGGACTGGGTGGCCCCGATCCGTGAGAGGGCCATTGAGGATATGCGTACTCGCGTGGAGCGGGACCGGGCCGAGGTGGAGCTGGTCGAGGAACGTTGGGCTGACGAGGAAGCTGAACGGGAATGGCGCGAGATAGAAGATCTACGCAAGGCCGTGATCGAAGCGGAAATCTTCCTGGGTTACCGTGACAAGAACGGTAACGTGCGGCCCCCGGCGTCGGTGTCTAAACTGCCGCGCACCCCACAGGGGCATGTCATGGCTGGCGGGTGGGCGCGCGTCCCCGTAGGCGCTTACACGTGCGGGTTTTGCCTACTGTTGTGCTCGCGCGGGGCGGTGTACCACAAGCACACGGTGACGAAAACACCGCGCCGTCTCAAGCGCGGCCTGGCACCCATGATCGGCGCTTACGGGCAGCAGGCATACCACCCGCACTGTGACTGTATTGGCGTGTTCGTCGGGCAGAGCACGGACTATGCGGGCAAGGACATTGTGGAGGGAGCGCAAGCTCTCTACGGGCACTGGCTGGACGCTGACCCGGAACAAGGTGGCTGGTATTCGGGCGCGAAAGCGGGCGTGTTCGACACGTGGGTGCGTAACAACAGGGACCTGGTAAAGAAACTGGTGCCCTCCGCTGCGGACAACTTGGACATTGTTCGCCTGGTTCGCGAGATCGAGAATAACCCAAACGTGCGCGCCTGGCGGGCACGCAACAAGACAGCATAGGTTTCCCCTGCACGCTATGTGCGGGGTGTGGTTGAACGCGCCAAGAGGCGCGGCCACGAAAAAGAATGAAGGAAGGTGGCATTGCGTGAGTGACGCGACGGCTAACACGGCCAACGTGGAGAACACTGAGGCTGACAAGGATGCAGTGATGGACGAGACCACCACGACAGTGGCTGACAATACCCCTACCCGTGAGGGTGAGGGTAAGCCTGCCGCGCCGTGGGACGGGGAAACGTTCGACGCAGACCGGGCCGCTGTCCTAGTCGCAAACCTGCGGGCCGAAAACAAGGACCTGCGAGAGAAAGCGAAGAAAGCGGAATCGGATCGTATCACTGAACTGGAAACGGCGCTCGCGGAGCGTGACGCACAGTTGGCGTCGGCGCGTAATGAGCGTACGAAGGAAACGCTCTTGGTGGAGCGTGGCCTGCCGCTGAACCTTATCGGTGCCCTTGCGGGTGAAGATGAGCGGGCGTGGGAGGAAATGGCGGACATGCTGAAGGCGCTCAAGGTCGAGGGTGTCTCGGCGGGGTCGGAGAAGGTAGTGCCTGATCCGGTGCAGTCTGCTGTTGGTGCGACGGCTGGCGGGGACGCGGCACGCCTGGCGTTGGCTAATCAACTGTTCTCGGGGTCGTAAAACGCCTGCGGGTACTTTTCATTATTGGTTTCATCCCCCACGTGTGTGGGGGTGTTTTTGTAGGAGGAAAGAATCATGGCACTTGGTGAAAACGCTGTGACTTTTGACCAGTTTAAGAAGGACGGTATTCTGCCGCCCCCGATGGCGAACACGATTATGCGTGAGGCATATGGTGCGTCTGTTGTCGGTCAGCTGGCTGGCTCTATCCCGATGCCTATTACGGGCACGGCGATGGCGTTCCGTACGGGCGACCCGGTAGCGGGTGTCGTGGGCGAGGGTGAGCTGAAGCCGGTCATGAAGGTGGGAGTTGGCACTAAGACCGCTACCCCGATCAAGGTGGCCACGGTGGCGTATTGGTCGAAGGAAGCCCGTATGTCTAACCCGCTGGCCTACCTGGATATGGTGGAGCAGGAAGCGCGTGACGCGATCGCTAAGGCGATTGATCTGGCGGTTCTGCACGGCATTGATGGCGTGACCGGCAACAAGATTGAGGGTAAGGAGTACGTCACTAAGTCGAAGAACGTGATCGAGCTGGGCACGTCTAACGCGCAGGCGGGTGGCCTGTCGGAGGACATTCTGACTGGTTATGAGGCGGTGCTGAACTCGGGTGGGTCTTTCACTGGTTTTGCTGCCGATCAGCGCCTGTCTACGAAGCTCCTTCGCGCACGTGACGTGCAGGGTAACCCGATTTATGGCACGGACACGCAGGGCCTGACGGACCTGTCTAAGCCGATTGGTCGCCTTCATGGTCTGCCGCTGACGTTTGGCCGTGGCGTGTCGGGCAAGGTTGGTACCCGTAAGGACACGGGTATTCGTCTGATTGGTGGCGCGTTCAAGGACAACCTGAAGTTCGGGTATGTGGAGAACATTACCTACCGTTACACGGATCAGGGTGTTGTTAATGATGGTGCTACGCAGATCAACCTGTTCCAGCAGAACATGGAAGCGATCATTCTTGAGGCGATGTTTGGTTGGATCATTCGTGATGTTGACCAGTTCGCTATTTACAAGGACCCGGCTGGGGCTGAGGGTTAAAGAGAAGGGGCGCGTGATGAGTGTTCGTATGCGTAATGTGCGCACGGGTACGACTGGCACGTTTGCTTCGCCGGAAACGCTGTCGGATGAGTGGGTGCCTGTCAAGGACGATGAGCCTGTCGAGAAGGCACCGCGCCGGGGCAAGGCGAAGGCTACTAAGCCCGCGCCGGAACCAGCGGAGTCGGGCAAGTAAGAGAGTGCAGGGGGTGAGCGGACATGCAAACGTTCGCTACAGCAGAAGATGTGGCAGCGGACCTTTTACGTCCGCTCACCACTGTGGAAACACAACACGTAGATCACTGGCTAGAGCGCGCCCTGGCGGCTATCAAGCGCGAGTTGGGCGAGTTGCCCGATCAAGTGGAACACCCGGACTTGTGGGGCGCTGTGCGAGAGGTGCAGGCCCGTATCGTGGGTCGCCGCTACCGTGCCGCTGACGGTTTCGTTTCAGAATCGGATGGCCAGTACCAGTACCGGGCGGACATGGCGATGCGCTCGGGGCGGGTGGCGCTCACGGACGAAGATCGAGAAGATCTAGGGATTAGCGTGGGCGGCCTGTACGTGTGGAACCCTGATTACAGTGGGGGGTTGAGATGAGTCTGCGCGATGGGCGTCATGAGGTGTTCGTGGAGACGGGCACGGGCGAGATCGTGGAGGACTCCCTCGGTGTCCCGCACCGCCTAGAGGCGCAGTTCATCCCGGTGGGTGCCACTGTCCAATGGAATGAGGCGCAGGAAACGGGGGAGTTGCTTCCGGAGCCTGGGTCTACTGTGACGGTGATTGGGCGCGCCTGGCCGGGCCGCCCGAATGGGCATTTCCGTTGGGCGGGGTACGAGTTCGAGCAGATTGGCCCAGTCATGACGTTCGACGGGTCCCCGATGACCGCTCACGTGGAGGTTAAGGGTCGTCTTGTGGGGGAGGTAACCGGGTGAAGTGGTACGTGGATGATGAGCAGATGAATCGTCTTGTCGCTCACATGGTTGCTCAACATGAGGAACTTTACGCTGAGGCGGGGCGGGTGAAGTCCACGGTCTTAGGGCTTGCCGCGAAGCATAACAAGTCGGGCGCGTACGTTGGGGGTTTGGTGGTCCAACCGGCTAACCCTGTGGATGTCGAGGTGGCGGCCACGCGCCCGTGGGCGGCGAAGATCGAGTGGGGGCACAGGCAAAAAGGTGTCTCTCACGGGCATCGTGCTACCGGGCGCGCTGAGGTGCGCCGGGGCGAGAAGTGGGTGCCGGGGTTGCACATCATGCGTAACGCGGCGATAGCCCACGGCGGGAAGGTCGGGTAAGGGCATGTGGTCTGTAGAGCAAGCCATTCGTCCTGCCCTGGTTGAAGCGTTCCCTGACGCTACCGTGTCCGTGTCTGTTGGCCAAGTGGCCCTGACAACTGACCGTGTGATCGTGGTGACCGCGCTGGCGACCCCTGTGGACGGTACCACGATGGCGGGTAAGTGGACGGTGGACGTGACCTGTTTGTCTCGTGGGGACAAGGATGTGGGGGACGTGTTCCGTTTCGCTGGGCAGGCTATGTCTACTATCACCTCCCTGGTGGATAGTGGGCGGGTGCCGGACCTGGTGGCTTGGCAACCGTTGACGTTGCCTGTGCTGGCGGAGAATACTACGCCGTCGCGGGGCCATGTTGCGGTGCGGTTCGCACTGGACATTGTGGCCTACTACGGGGACTGACCTGCCCCCTGGTGTGTTCTAGTTCGTGCCCCCGGTGGGGTGCGTGTAAACAAAAAGATTTCAAGATGCCCCGCTTTGGTGGGGTGTGAGTGGAGAGGTTACATCATGGCGAAGAATCGTGATGAAGCAATTATCCCTGGCCGTGGTTTCGTGTTCACCGCTAACGCGGGCACTGCCGCGCCGGACCTGAAGAACTTTGACCCGGACAACCCGGAGACGTGTTTCGACGGTTGGAACTGGCTGGGGCTGACATCGAAGGATAACCTGGTGGCGCTGTCCGCTGAGGGCGGCGACAACGAGGTGCGTGACACGTGGGAGTATTCCTCGGTGCGCGTGGAGAAGGCATCTACCACGTATGGCATGTCGGTGAACGCGCTGAACGTGAATGAGGCGACTCTTTCCCTGGCATTCCCCGGCGGTAAGTGGGATGCGGGTACGAAGTCGTATTCGGTGTCGTCGAACTCGGCCACGGCAGACAAGGCCGTGTTCGTGGTCATTATCGACAACAAGAACGGTATGGCGGCCCTTTACTACCCGAATGGTGCAATGTCGCTTGGTGAGGCCCCGTCCCTGTCGGCGGATGGGTTCTTGGAGATTAACCTGAACGTGACCGCGCAGACGAGTCCGGCGACGGGTGAGACGTTCCGTTGGTACACGCCGCGTAAGAAGGCCGAGTAGGCGCTAGGCGGCCCTTTTGGTTGTGGGGCCAGTGCGCACGAGGGGTGGGGTTTGTTCCGCGTTTCCTTCCCACCATGTACCTGGTGCGCACTGGTCCCGTTCACATGTTTGATAGGGAACGCGGAGATTAAGGAAACGGGAAAATGGTAGAGAAGTCTAAGGTTGAGAAGGTCACGCCGACGCTTGAAGCGGGTGAGCGTACCGCAACAGAGGTGTTTAACGAGCTGGCAGGCGCTGACCTGGTTGTTCCCCCGTATGCACTGTCCCCGTCTCACGCGGCGCGACTGCTCGCGCACGTGGCCCGCGTGGAAGGCATGGGTGAGGATGACTTTGGGCAGATTCTTGGTGTCGCAGCGGACTTGTTCGAGTACATGGCCGCGCATTGCGCCCGCCCCGGTCGTGCTCGTGACCTGGAGGAGCAGTTCACGGGTGACATTGAGGGCATGATGAACTTTGTCATGGCCTACGTGGGGGCGCTGGGGGAATCAAAGCGGTCCTCCAATTAGTTGTGGACACGCCCGGACTTGCCGGTGACTTGTATGGCCTGTACGGGTTTGACCCGTGGGCGATGACAAGCGCGGGGCAAGTCCGGGTGTTTCACGAGTTGGTGGACCGGCTTGGCCTGGTCCCAGAGTCCATGTCTCGCGTGTTTGACGGGGCAAGGGACCCGCGCACGTACGGGTGGGGTGCGGTAGCTCAAGCGAACGTGTGGACGGCTCACTGGGTACAGATGGTGTTGCAAGCGTTGGTGAGCTTGAGTGGTGGCAAGTCGTTGCCGGGTATTGGCCAGTACCCGCTTGCCCCTGACGTGGCTACGGTCGCGCCAGATGAGAGCAGCGTTGTTGATGTGCTTACGAAGTTCGCGCCGTTAGCGCGCGGATAACATTTTTGGGGGTTGCTGTGGCAGGGACTAGGACTGTTGGTCATATCAAGGTTCGCGTTTCGCCGGATACGTCTAAGTTCAATAAGACGTTGAAGTCGCGGATGAAGTACTGGGAGTCGTACTACCACAGGCACCCGCTCATGGTGCAGGTTGACGCGGATCTTAATGAGCGTTCTTTCATGCAGGCCCGCAAACGGGTGAAGGAGATCCTTGCCGGTGCTGATACGCGGGTAAAGATTGAGGCGGTTGTTGACAAGTCTAATCTTGCCCGTGCTCGGCGTGAGGTGAAGAACGCGGTCAAGGACATCACCCCCACTTTGCAGTTGGACCCGGCGCAGGTGGCGAAGTTCTCGGCACAGTTGAAGGCCCTGGCAAAAATGGTGCCGGGCCGGGTGAGTGTGCCCGTGCAGGCCCGCCCTGATTTGCCGTCGATTGCCGCGACCCGTAGGGCGGTTGAGTCTGGGGTTGGGCGGGCAACGATTTGGCGTCCAGTTGGGGCGATCTGGCTACCGGGCACGTTCGACGGGTTGAAGAACGCGTTCTTCCGCCAGTTCCCGTATATGAAGATGTGGGTGTGGCCGGAGATCGACACGGACGTGTTGAAGTCGGCCGCGCGGAAGGCTACGGTGGCGCTCGGGGATTATTTTTCGGGCGTGAAGTTCCAGTATCAGCTCGATACGCGGCATGGGGTGTCGCAGGCGCGTAAGGCGTTCAACGCGGCGAAGATGACTATTCGTACTGTCCTGGATCGGCCTGGGTTGGTGCGTGATTTGCATCGGGTGAATAAGGATGTGTTCGCCCCCGCCCGTGCCCTGGTTAAGCTGGCCCTGGACTCGCGTAGCGTGTCGGCCACGTTGGGGAAGATTAAAGCGTTCCGTCAGGCCACGAAAGCGTTTTCCAAGATCCCGATCCATTTGTCGGCGCAGGCTAACCCGAAGTCGGTCATGATGGCGGTTGCGCAGACGCGGGGTGTTTTCAGGCGCGCGTTCCGTGGTAAACCGGCAGAGTTCACGGCCAAGCTCGCTAAGGGCAGTGTTGGTAGGGTGAAGGCGCAACTGGCACGGTTAGGGACGGCTGTCAGTTTCAAGGTCAAGCCAGTGCTCGATAAGGGTGCCGCGTCGAAGGTCGCGCTCGCGTTGAAGAAAACGATGGGCAAGCAGGCCATTATCCGGCTGGGTGTGGACACGAAGAAGGCTACCGCGTCCCTGTGGAAGTTCTACACGAAGTCGGGGTTGCGTAAGCTGCGCCGGTACAACATGCAGCTCGGTTTCGTGGGCATGGCGCAAGCGACGAAGCAACTAGGGTCGATTCTGTCCACGACGTCGAAGCTGACGACCGTGTTTGCCACGCTTGGCATGGGCGCGTCGTCGGTGTTGAAGTGGGTCGGGTCGATCGCGCAGAACATTAAGGCGATGGGACCGGCGTTGGGTGCGGTTGCGGGTATCGCGGCGTCGTTTGGTGCCGGGTTCCTTATCGCTGGTGTGGCGTTGAAGAACGCGAAAACTGAGTTGGCTGCCCTTGAGGGGCCGTTGAAGGCGGTTCAGGGGCAGATTAATGCGGCGTTCTGGGGCGAGGCACGGGTGCCCGTGTTAGAGAACGCGCAGAAACTGTTGGCTGGTTTGGGGCCGCAGATCGAGGCGGTTGCCGGGGCAATGGGCCGGTTCACAGCTGGTATCGCGCAGGGTGCGGGTAACTCCATGTCGTCGTTTAACACGGTCTTGGATAACACGCGGGCCGGGTTCGATATTCTCGCGGCGACGGGTGAACGGTTCGTTGAGACGATTATGCGTATCGTTGCCGCCGGTTCTGATTTCTTCCCACGGTTCGCGGCGTGGCTGGATGAGCTGTCGGTCAAGTTCGAGAATTACATTCAGCAGGTGTCGGAGGGGCCGGGCGGGTTGCACGGTTGGATTCAGGGCGGCATTGACGCGGTTGTGCTGTTCGGTTCGACGTTGAAGAACTTGTTCGGCTTGCTGGGTGATGTGAGTGGGCTGGCGGCGGGTGCTGGTTCTGGCCTGGCCGGGTTTAACGCGGCCCTGGTGTCGATTCGTGAGACTATCGCGTCCCCGGAGATGCAGGCCGGGCTAACGGCCATGTTTGCGGGTGCGGCTGAGGGGTCGCGTGCGCTGGTTGGCGGTATCAACGAGATTATCGCCAAGCTGGGCGAGTTCGGCCCGCAGGTGGGGGCGATTATGCAGAACGTGGGTACCGCGTTCGGCACGGTCGGGCATTTGATCGCTAACGCGCTCGGTAATGACGCGGTGATGGGTGCCCTGGAGGGCTTGTCGTCGTCGTTTGTTGTCCTGGTGGGGGCGTTGTCGCCGGTGGTGGAGAAACTGGTGACCGGGTTCGCCCCGATCCTGGATAAGGTCACCGCCCTGGTGGATCAGATGGCGCCGGGGTTGGCGGACATGGTGGACGTGTTGGGGGAGATAGCCCTGGTCACGTTCGATGCTATTGCTGACCTTGCGGCGATTATTTTGCCGCCGTTGTTGGATGTGATTAACGCGATCTTGCCGCAACTGTTGACGATGACGCAGACGCTGTTGCCGCCGCTGGTTGGGCTGATCGAGCAGATCATGCCAGTGTTGACGGAGATCGTGCAGGTTATCCTACAGCACCTAGTGGACATTTATACCCCGCTGATTGACCCGCTGACGCAACTTATTGAGACGCTCTTACCGCCGATCTTGGAGCTGATTCTCGCGCTCTTGCCCCCAGTGGCAGAGCTAATTCAGGCTATCCTGCCGCCGCTGGTTGCGATTATTCAGGCGTTGATCCCGGTCCTGGAGGTCATTATCAACATCGTGGGCGCTGTCCTGCCCCCGATCGTCCGTGTGCTCTCGGCGCTGATCCAAGCGATTGTGCCCGTGGTGCAGTTCGTGATCGACATTTTCGCCGCTCTCGCAACAGTTGCGGTGAGCGCGTGGAACGGTATCAAGGCCACGGTATCAACCGCGATCAACGCCGTGTCGTCGGTCATTAAGTCTGTGACTTCGACTATCAGTTCGGTGTGGAGCTCGGTGTGGAACGGGATTAAGGCTATTACCACGGGCGCGTGGAACGGGATTAAGAATACGTTCGCGTCCGCTGTCGGGTGGGCGAGCGCGAAGTTTGCCGCTATCGGTAACGCTATCAAAGCGCCGATCACGGGCGCGTTCAACGCTATCCGTAGCTTGTGGAATAGCACCATCGGCAGGCTTTCCTTCACGATCCCGGACTGGGTGCCTGGCCTTGGCGGCAAGGGGTTTAGTATGCCGAAGCTGGCCGAGGGTGGTATCACTACCGGGCCAATGGTTGCGATGATTGGTGAAAAGCCCCGCTATTCGGGCGGTCACGTGCCCGAAGCGGTGATCCCTCTACCGGAGATAGAACCGTACCTAGCCCGCGCGTTGGGCAACGTCATGGAAGGCAAGACCCCGATCGGCGGGGGTGGCGTGGTGGTACAGCACTTGTCTGTGGGGCTGACCGGGGCGGACGTGCGCGACGTGCGCTCCCTGGCAGAGTTCGTGGACATGCTGAATGTGGAGTCTCGTATGAGGAATGGGGTGCGTGCGTAGTGGCTATTACGTGGGGGCCGGTGCAGTCCGGGCAGGGTGCGTCTGTGCAGTTGGGCCTGGA